>QMOP01000096.1 GCA_003650255.1 Caldisericota bacterium | reverse complement strand
TTCTTAAAAGAGATTCTATTCGGAAATTTATAAGAAAAACTTGTGTATTCTACTTTAATACCTGTTCTTTCCTTTAAATATAAATCAATTCCCTTTTCTATAACATCCTTTATTTTCTCTCTTAAGACAAAATAAGATCCAGAAAGAAGAGAAACTATAAGTATAAACAAAAAAATCAGGATTTTCCTTTCTCTCATTGAGTAAATTCAATCTTACCATCTTTTATTATAACCTTAACATGCTTTCTTTTATCAATCTCCTTTTTAAGAATCTTTTCAGAAAGAGCATCCTCAATATACCTCTGTATAACTCTTCTTAATGGTCTTGCTCCATATCTCACATCAAATCCCTCTTTAACAAGAAATTCTTTTACACTATCATCAACCTCAATTTCAATTCCATGCTCCTTTAACCTATTCTTCAAGCGCTTAAGGAGAATATCAACAATCTTTTTAAGATGTTCCTCTTTAAGCGGATGAAATACAACTATTGCATCAAGTCTATTTAAAAATTCTGGTCTGAATGTTTTCTTAACCTCTTCCAGAACCTTCTTCTTCATTTCGGAATAATCCCACTTCTCTTCCTCTTCCTGAAAACCAAGTTTTTTCTCGCTATAAAGTTCATGTGTTCCAAGATTTGATGTCATAATTATTATTGTATTTCTGAAATCAACCTTATGACCCAAACTATCTGTAAGATGACCATCATCAAGAATTTGAAGAAGAATATTGAATACATCAGGATGTGCTTTTTCAATCTCATCAAATAGTACTACTGAATAAGGTTTTCTCCTTACTCTCTCTGTAAGCTGACCACCCTCCTCATATCCAACATATCCTGGAGGTGCTCCGACAAGCCTTGAGACATTAAACTTCTCCATATACTCACTCATATCAAATCTTATAAGAGCATCCTCACTTCCAAATAAAACTTCTGCAAGAGTTCTTGCAAGCTCTGTTTTTCCAACCCCTGTTGGACCAAGAAATAGAAATGAACCAATTGGTCTTCTTGCCTCTTTTATTCCTGTCCTTGACCTTCTTATTGCCTGAGCAACCTGTTTTATTGCCTCATCCTGACCAACTACCCTCTTATGGAGCTCTTCTTCAAGATGAAGTAGTTTTTCACTCTCTTCCTCAGTAAGTTTTGTAACCGGAATCCCAGTCCATTTTGAAACAATCTCTGCTATATCCTCAGGCGTAACAACCTTTACCTCTTTTCTTCTTTTCTCCTTCCATGCCTTCTCAAGTTCCTCAATCTCCCTCTTCAACCTCTGCTCCTGATCCCTTAAATTTGCTGCTTTCTCAAATTCCTGAGAAGCAATTGCTTCTTTTTTTTCCTTTATTATTTCCTCAAGCTCCTCCTCCTTTTTCTTTAATTCCTCAGGTCTTACTGTAAGTGAAAGTCTTGCTCTTGCTCCTGCTTCATCTATCAGATCTATTGCCTTATCGGGTAGAAATCTATCTGTTATATATCTATCAGAAAGTTTTGCAGCAGCAATCAATGCCTCATCAGAATACTTTACCTTATGGTGTGCTTCATACTTATCCCTTAATCCCATCAAAATCTTTATTGTTTCATCCACTGTCGGTGGATCAACCATGACAGGCTGAAACCTTCTTGCAAGAGCAGCATCATGTTCAATATATTTTCTGTATTCATCAAGAGTTGTTGCTCCTATACACTGAAGTTCTCCCCTTGCAAGTGCTGGTTTCAAAATGTTTGAAGCATCCATCGCTCCCTCTGCTGCACCTGCTCCAATTACTGTATGGAGTTCATCTATAAATAAAATAACCTTCCCTTTGCTTCTCCTTATCTCATCAAGAATTTGCTTTAATCTCTGCTCAAATTCACCTCTATATTTTGTCCCTGCTATAACAGATGCAAGGTCAAGTGTAACAACCCTTTTATCAAGAAGAATCTCCGGAACATTTCCTGAGGCAATTGCCATTGCAAGTCCCTCAACTATTGCTGTTTTTCCAACACCTGGGTCTCCTATTAGAACTGGATTGTTCTTTGTTCTTCTTGAAAGAATTTGAATAACCCTTTGGATTTCCTTCTCCCTTCCTATAACAGGATCAAGTTTTCCCTCCCTTGCAAGTTTTGTTAAATCTCTTGAAAACTCATCAAGAACAGGTGTTTTGGTTTGAGAAGATTTTGTTTTTTTGTGTGGAAAAAAGAACCCCTCATCCATATCATGAAATGCTGGCTCATTCGGTTCTGGAAAAGGAGCATTAAGTTCAAGGAGTAAATTTTTCACAGTACCGTAATCAACACCAAATGACTGCAGGATCTGGGCTGCAAAAGAATCCTCTTCTTTTAAAATAGCAAGAAGAAGATGCTCTGTTCCAACAAAACTCTGTCCAAGTTCCTTTGCTTCTGAAACAGCAAGTTCCATAATCCTTTTTGCTCTTGGAGTAAAGGGAAGTTCTCCAAGTTGAATTATATTATCTCCATGTCCGAGTTTTTTTTCAATACTTGAGTAAAGTTTATTTGTATCAACTCCGAGTTCCTTTAAAATATCATACCCCATTCCCTCACCAAGTTCAATCAAACCAAGAAGAAGGTGTTCTGAACCAACATAGTCATGATTCATTCTCCTTGCTATCTCATTTGCAAGATATATAACCTTCTGAGCCCTTCTTGTAAAGCGTTGCATAATCCCCTCCTTTTAATTATTTTTGATTATTCTATCATTATTTTCCTACAGTAGCAAGGACTCTATATGAAAGAATTTTCTCCTCAACAATTTCCTCTATAAAAAGAATGAGAAAATCAATAACCTCTTTGATTCCTTTAAACTGTATCTTTTTTAAAAAATCCTTTTCAAACATCCTTTTTATGTATTCCAGAACATAAGATGGATAAAATCTTTTCCCATCTTTCACACAGTCAATACAGAATATTTCAAGTCCTGAAACTGTAAAATACAAAGGATTTTTTTTACCACATTTTCCACATCTATTTTTAATAGGGAAAAATCCAGAAAGATATAAAAACCTTATAAGATAAACAGCAAGATATTCTTCCATCTTCTTTGAATTAAGGAAATACAAAAACCATTTAAACCACTTATAAATTAGTTCATTCCTTTCTTCATACGGGAGCATCTTTAAAGTCACTTCTGATCCAATTGAGAAAAGAGTATAAAGGTATGGATTATAAAACATATCACAAAAACCTCTGATCTGCTCTAAACCAGTAAGTAAATATGTGGAATTTTTCCTCTTTATGAACATAAATTCAATATGCGAAGGAACCTCAAGCCTTCCGAAATATTTCGTCTTTGGGTCAAGATAACTTCTTACATATATATTCTTCTTTCCAAAATCTTTTGTAAGAATGGTCAAAATGACATCTTTATCTTTTACACCAGTATTCCTCAATATAATTCCTTCTGTTTTATACATTGAAGAAAAGAAGAAGTACTGCTCCTACTGTAAATCCAATAATGAAATTCACTATTTTAACAAAAACAGCATCCTTAAATGCTGTTGAAATCAATGGAAGCATCGCGTGACCATCCTGAACAATTGAGTTTGCAAACAGAATTGAAAATGGAATTAAACCCTTACTATAAAGTGTAATGAAGACAAAATTTGGTCCTGATTCAGGAATTATTCCAATAAGTGAAGATATAAACAAAAGAAAAAATCTATTCTTTAACATATACTCCTTAATAGCAACCTCCTTTGAAACAACTTCAGAAATCAAAATTGCAATAAAGGTAAAAACAAAAATTCTCAAAATATGCTTCTTTATAATATGTCTGTAAACATGAACATCTATAAAATGAGAAAATCCACTTTCTTCATGAATCAGATGTTCACATTCAATACAATAGATATTTTTCACTCTTTTTAAAAACATATCTACAATTAAACCTGCAATAATTCCTGTTATGAAAAGAAGTAAAAATATAAAAATTGCTTTTTTAGGGAAAAGTGAAAGCATAAGATATGCTTCATCTCCACTTGTTGCTATCATATTTGTAATTATTGATCCAATTGAAATTTCTCCATGTAGATATAATGTTACCGCAAAAAAACTCCCAAAACATCCAGGAATTACTCCAAGAATTCCGGAGAGAATATACTGTCTCAATCCCTTTTTAAAATATCTGAAAATTTTCTTTTTACTTAAAACGTTAAAAATCTCTGCAATTGTCATCATTAAGAATATGAGAAATGTAATTTTTATTGTTTCAACAGTTACATTAATTATTAAACTTCCAGACATAAAACCTGCCCTTTCTCACTATTTTATTTTCCTTGAAAAAATCAAGAAGAATGGAACTTATTTTATCACTGCTTAACCCTGTCAGTTTTTTCAAATCAGAAAGAGTAATTGGTCTGTGCTTTATAATCTCCTCAATCATTCTTTTCTTAATAATAGCCTCTTTTTTCTTTTTATACTCTCCAACAACCTCTGCTGACTTTCCAAAATAATTTTTAATCTGATAAAGTTCTTCTCTATTCAATGATCTCGCATACTTCTCTACTCCAACCCTATAAACAGTATTAAGTTGAACTCTATCAGGAGATAAATACTCAATAACCCTTTTCATCTCTTTAATCTCTTCATCAGTATCATTGAAACCTTTTACAAAAAGTATTTCAAGAAAAATCTTCCCTTTATATTCTTTTCTTAAAAGTTTAAGTCCATTAATAATCTCCTTCAGTTCAAGCAAATGGTGTGGCCTGTTTATTTTTAAAAATGTATCCTTTTTTACTGCATCAAGATTTGGCATAATTATATCAAAATTAGAAACTTCTCTTCTTACGCTTTTTAAAAAAAATAAACTTCCGTTTGTCAAAAGAACCTTTGGAATATCTGTAATTTTTTTTACTCTTTCCAAAACCTTATCAATTCCTTTATAAAGTGTCGGCTCACCACTTGCCGTAAATGTTATATAATCAACATTCTTGAGATTTACAGTTTTAAAATCCTTTAAAATTTCTTCAACACTAAAAAATCTCCTTCTCTTTATAGTCAATCTTGTTGTTCTTCCAAGTTCACAGTAAATACAGTCATATGTGCATGTCTTATAAGGACATAAATCTATTCCAAGAGAGTTTCCAAGTCTTCTTGAAGGAACAGGGCCAAATATTCTCATTTTAAACTCAATAGCTTCCTTCTTGCAATCCAGGACATCCTTCCATCTGGAAACCTGTCAAGATAAATTTTATAATATTTTCTTGCTATTTTGTAGTTCTTAAATTTCTCCTCATAAATCCTACCAAGTAAAAAAATTGCATCTGGATATCTTTTTGACTTTGTAAATCTTGAAATATCCTTTAACTCCTCTACAGCCTTTTGATACTGTTTTAAAGCAAGATAGGAAAGGGAGAGATAAAATTTTAATTCAACTCTTTCTTCCTTTTTTAAATTTAAATTAAGAATTTCAAGACATCTCTCTTTAGCAAGAAGGAAATTTCTTTTATTTAATAAATCTTTTACTTCCATAATCCCTTTTGACACATCCAGTTGCTTCTTTTCCTCAATAAGAACCCCTTCTGCCTTCTTTATATATGTGGATGTTTTTTTCTCTCTTTTCAAAAAAAACAGGATCCCCAGAATAAAAAAGATAAGAAAAATGAAAATTATTTTTTTAATTTTTCTTTTCTTTTTAATAACTCTGCTTTCCTC
>QMOP01000095.1 GCA_003650255.1 Caldisericota bacterium | reverse complement strand
TGGTACAGGATCTGGGTCTGGAGAAAGTTCTAAGATAATCTCAGGTATTAGAAATCTGGTAAAAGGAATGGTGGCAGCACAGGATAGTTTTCGGCTGCCATATCCAGGGCTTGCGACAATTTATGCTAACAAGATAGCCAAACGACAGGAAATAAATGCTAAAGGAGAAGAATGTGGTGCGGATAATGTGGTTATCTTACAGGGTTTAACTTTAGGACTTAAAAGAAATGAAAGGGGAATAAAATATTTCAGTTCCAAGGCATGGTGGTTCAGTATTCCTCCCATTCCGATAGTTTTGCCTCAAGGTTTACATTTACATTTCTATCAGCCGAAAAATTATGCTGACGAAAAGAAGTCATGGCTTTATGCAGACAAAGATACATTTAATAAACATAATAAAATTATAGTAATTGCTACAAAGAATAGTGATTCCTCTTCTAATAAAGGTTATCCCTTTGGTGGATGGTTTTTTGGTTTAAAAGATTGGCCATCTGTTCAAACAATAGCAGCAGCAGGAGTTTATAATGTTGATGGTCCTATGTTTGTGTTTAAAGAGGAGGATAAAATAAGCCCTGTAATAAAAGCATATCGTGAAGCAGAAAAAGGTGGTTGGGATGCGCACTTAGTTCCGGTTGGAGGGTATGGTGTCAAACACTGATAAAAAAGGGCAAGCACTTATTGAGATAATTTTAGTTCTTCCAGTGCTTTGTATTTTAATGTCAATGATTACGTGGTTTACCCGTTTACTTCTTACCCGCCAGATGCTTCTTACTGCAGCAAGATATGGAACAGATATGATTTATTATACAGATATGAATGAAGACCAAATTCGCCAGGAAATAAGAAATTATCTTACAGATAAAAGTATTGAAGGAAGAAAATTAAATGCAGAGAAATTACCCGATGACCATATTAAAATTCACATATATAGATATCCTACAATTACTCCTTTTAATGTGTATCAGCCCATTAATTTTGAGACATCATGGGTGGAGATATATTATGAGTTCAGTGTTCCTACTATATTTACTGCATTTTCAAGTTTTATTGGAAATAAAGGGGACTTGCCAGATAAAATTATAATTAGTGCGAGGAGTGAAGTTCTTGCTGGAACAGGAGCAAAGAGATAAAGAGGTTGAAGAAAGGAGGTGATTTAAAATGATGAAGGAATTGATCAAGAGAGAGGAAGCGCAGGGAATGACGGAGTACATTTTAATCATTGCATTGATTGCAGTTGTTTGTGTAGCAGCATTGAGACTTTTTGGAGTTCAGATTAAAGATTTAATTGTTCGCTCCACCCGTAAGATTAAAGACGAAACTCAGGGGTTTGCAGATTGAATCTATTTTGTACTTGATATAGATTCTTTAAATCTGGTATAATAAAGGAGTGGATAAATGAGTAAGAAGTTTCAGATTGTATTTTCACTTATTCTTGGATTATTTGTTGCAATTATGGTAGCAGGTTATATTTCCTCTATTGAAAAAAGATATGCTACTGCCAGCAGAAAAGTTCCTGTGCTTGTTGCAAAGAAGTATATTGATTCTGGTGAAATGATTGGTCCGGAGGATGTTGAAGTGAAGTACATTCCTCAGGAGTATTTACAACCACGTGCACTTTCCAATCCGAAAGATTTACTTACAAAAGAGGGAGGGTATTTATATATGGCAGCAGTTCCTATTGATGTGGGAGAACAAATTGTAGGGACGAAACTTTTTCCCTTAGGCGAAGGGACAGGTGTTGCTCCGGTTATACCGGCTGGATTCAGAGCGGTGACCATTGTAATGGACAGAAATGAAGTAAGAAATGTAATTCTTCCAGGAAACAGGGTTGATGTTATTGGAGTTTTTGAATATTATGATAAAAATGGTAATAAACATGAAGAAGCAAAGACATTACTTCAGAATGTTCTTGTTCTTTCTGTAGGAAAAACAACAATTGGTGCAATAAGAGAGGTTCATTTAAAAAAGAAAGAAGCAGCAGCTGCACTTGCTGCTACTGAAGAGTTGGAATCAAGGGTTCCTGTTTCACTTGCTGTTACTCCTTCTCAAGCCGAACTTCTTGCATTGGCAAAAGAAAAGGCAAGTATTACTTTCTCAGTAAGAGCTGTTGGAGATGAAAAAACATTTGAGTTACCCGGTGCAAGTATGGATAAAATATTTGTGAGATATTCTCCCAAGAAACCGAAGACTGCACAAGAGGAGTATTTAAAAGCTTTGCAGAAGCAGCAGGAAGAGGCATTACGGCTTCTTAAAAAATACGGACGAAGATGAACAGAGTTATAGCAATTCTTGATACAAGGGAAGGTATAGGGCAGAATGTAATCAGTCTCTCAGTAGGCCTTACAACTGCTATACAGACAGGAGATGAGTGTGCACTTATAAATTTGAATTTTGATTCTTATCAGACTTTTCCGATTTTTTTAGGAGTAAAACCTGAGAAATCTATACAGGACTTATTCAATGTAATTGACAAATTAGATTCTAAGATGGCCAAAGGATTTTTTACAAAATACAGGAATAATTTTTATTTTTTGGACTTGCCCTCAACCTCCATCTTACATCCAAGAATTGACAAAATTTCATTATTAGTATCTTTCTTAAGAGAGATTTTTAAATTCTCTTTTGTAATGGTGGAAAGGAAAATAACTGAAAGGACAATGGCACTTCTTGATGGTAGTGATTTTCTTTTAATTATTACTTCTCCTCATCTTCTTTCAATAAATGATGCAAGAAAGGTTATAGAAGATTTAAAGAAGCAACATTATCCACTTGATTTTTGTTCTCTGGTAATAAATATGGCAGATATTAAAGGAGGTATTCCTGTAAAAACAATAAAGGAAACTTTAGGTGTAAATGTAGTAAGTGAAATACCATTTGATCCACTTGTTATAACTTCTATAAATGAGGGTATTTTACCTATTGAAAAATATCCTCATTCTTCGTTTTCGCGAGCGATTAAAAAATTAGGTAACTTTTTAATAGAAGAAGATCAAAAGGAGGAAAAGGAATCAATTTTTAAATGGGCTTCTATAAAATTAGAACAAAGAGTAAAGGAGAGGAAAGAAGAACAGGCAGAAGAGAAGAAAGAGGAAGTTACTGAATTATCACCGGAGGAAGCCAAAATTGCTTTAAAGAAAAAGATTCATCAAAGACTTCTGGAAGAATTTGATTTAAAAGAATGGAATATTCATACACAGGATGAATCTCAAAAGCAGGCGCTTTACAAGAGAGTTCGTGGAATCATTGAAAATTTAATTGCCGAAGAAGCATCTCTTCCTTTAAACAGAGATGAACGTTCTGAAGTAGTAACTGAACTTGTTGATGAAGTTCTGGGTCTGGGACCGCTTGAAAAATTTTTAAGAGACGAGACAATCTCAGAAATAATGGTTAATGGGCCCCAGAAGATATATATTGAGAAAGCAGGAAAGATATACCTTACAGATGCACGTTTTACTTCTACTGAACAATTAATGACTGTAATTGATAGAATCCTTTCTCCTATTGGAAGAAGGGTGGATGAATCTTCTCCTCTTGTAGATGCAAGGCTTCCAGATGGTTCAAGAGTAAATGTTATTATTCCACCTCTTTCTTTGATAGGTCCTGTTATTACAATTAGAAAATTTGTAGCAAAACGTCTTGATATGGATGACCTGGTAAGATTAGGTTCACTTACAAGAGAAATGGTGGAATTCTTGAGGGTATGTGTAATTTTAAGAAAAAATATTCTTGTTTCAGGAGGGACAGGAAGTGGGAAAACCACACTCCTTAATATGCTTTCCTCATTTATTCCTGAAGATGAGAGAATTGTTACTATAGAGGATTCTGCTGAACTGAGATTAAGACAGGAACATGTTATATCTCTTGAAAGCAAACCTCCTAATATTGAAGGAAAAGGTGCCATTCCCATAAGACGGCTTGTGATAAATGCTCTTCGTATGCGTCCAGATAGGATTGTTGTGGGAGAGTGTCGTGGAGGAGAAGCACTTGATATGCTTCAGGCAATGAATACAGGACATGATGGTTCACTTACTACAATTCATGCTAACTCTCCAAAAGATGCAATATCCCGACTTACTACAATGGTTTTGATGGCTGGAACAGAATTACCAGAGAGAGCAATTCGTGAACAGATTGCCTCTGCTATAAACATTATAGTTCAAACAGCCCGTTTAAAAGATGGGTCAAGAAAAGTTGTTAAAATTTCAGAAGTTATTCCTTTAGAAGCCGGGGAAATGAAAATACAGGATTTATTTTATTTTGAACAATTAGGTTATGATGAAAATAAAAAAGTAGTTGGTAGATTTAGAAAGTGTGGGGTTTTACCAACTTTCTTTGATGAGATAAAAATAATGGGGCTTGAATTATCAGAGGATATTTTTAAAGACGAGGTGAAGGTATGAGATGGTTTATTTTAGTTTCATTTTTGTTATTAAATAGTTGCGCAAATACTTTTAAAGATGAAATTACATTTAAGGGCAAAGTTTTTTTGGGACATTATACCTATGACGAAAATCTTGGTAAAATTATAGTAATTGATGGACCTGCTCAAGGAGCCATTGTTAAGGAGAAATCGCATCCAGAAAAAACCACAACAGATGCAAATGGTTTATATTCTCTTACAATAAAAACATATAGAAGTTTCACCTCTCCTAAGGCAGACATATACACTATTCAGGTATTTGCCTCCCGTGATTCCACAGATGCTTCAGATGAATATACAACAGTTTATGCATCTCCTGGTGATGAAGTAGAGGTGAGACCTCTTGTTTTAGTTGAAATAACCAACGAAGAAAAGAATTTTTAAAGTATATTATGAAACCTTTTTATTTTAAAACTGGAGTAATAATAGGGACATTTTTGTGTGTAGCATTTTTTTCTTACATTATAGTTTTTAAAATAATTAATAGTGTTCAGGAATTTTATAGAAGAAAAAAAGAGAAGAAAAAAGAAAAACCAAATATTTTTTTAATACTCTATACAGAACCACGTTCAGCTCCTGCAATTCTTTTTAAATTAGCATTTGGATTATTAATTTTTATTTTATTACAGATTACACTTAAAAAATTTATTTTCAGTTTACTTGGATCGATATTTGGTTTTTATATTCCTTCTTTTATTGCAAGAAAAAAGTATGAAAGAGAATTTAAACTTTTTGAAGATCAACTTATGGATTCTTTGGGAATTCTCACTAATTCCTTACAGGCAGGAGCAAGTTTACTTCAGGCGCTTGAAGTCATGGTAAGAGAAACAGATCCACCCCTTTCTCGTGAATTTGGGGAGGTTTTAAGACAGGTGAGATTAGGAGTTCCACTTGATAAGGCGCTTAAAGAACTTACTCGACGAGTTCCAAGTAAAGATCTTCATCTTGCAGTTCTTGCAATGAATGTTACAAGGGAATACGGTGGAAATCTTGGAGAAATTTTAATGAGGATTTCAGAAGTGATGAGAGAGAGAAAAAAAATTCAGGGTAAAATTGATGCTATAACTGCTCAGGGAAGAATTTCTGGCTGGATAATTACATTCGTCCCAATTTTACTTCTTATTGTTTTAAGATTTATGGAGCCAGATATGTTTGGACTTATGTTTACCACAACGCTTGGCAATATTTTACTTGCACTTGCAATAATTATGGTTACACTTGGAAATTTATTTATAAAGAAAATCGTTACAAT
>QMOP01000094.1 GCA_003650255.1 Caldisericota bacterium | reverse complement strand
ATCATAGATAAATGTCCTTTTAACAGTATTTCCTATATTTCCCGCATTATCAACTGGAATAATTGTTATGGTATATATTCCATCATCTGTTCCATCTGTATTTAAAGGAACCGGTATCTGACACTTAAATCTGTTCCATATATGTCTTGGGTCTGTTCCTGGCCCTGTATCAGTATTACCTGAGGAATCAACTTTTGGATAAGGAGAATCACTTGCTCCAAAAACAAATGTTCCTGCTGGTCCTGAAATAGTAATGGTTGAGGCATCAATATCAGGTCCTGAAGCATAATTTGTATTATAAATATCTTCTATTAAGAACATCATTTTGTTGTCATTTGCTTCTAAATCTGCTGGACCTATAATTTCTCCATCCTTTGGCCAGAATGATGTATTTCCAGATGTTGATGAAGGGTCAAGATAATCGCTTCCTGAAACTTTCTCAGTTGAATCTGTCTCCCCATCATTATCAGAATCCTGTAATGTTGGTGGAGTTGCATCAATATTGAATGTTCTTGTATCCTGTATCTGATTTCCGACCTTATCAGAAACAGTAATTCTCACAGTATAACTTCCATCAGAAAGAGGAGAAGGAGTATATGTAACTGTAAATGATGAACCATTGACTGAAATTTCAGGGGAAACCTCAACATAAGAACTTCCTGCCTCCTTTATCTCCATAACAATTGTTCCTGTATCAACCCCGCTTAAAGAGTAATCACCTATTACTGCTTCTATTGTTGGAGTATTATCTGTTAAAGTTGCTCCTGCATCAGGATCTATCCAGTTTATATCAGGTGCCTGTCCATCATAAATAAAACTTCTTCCAGAAGTAATATTTGTCTGAAGTCCTGCCAGATCCTCTGCACCAATTGCCCAGTAATACTTTCTTCCACTCACGAGTGCACCAAGGTTGTATGTATCCCAGTTTGCTACTCCATTTTGAGGAAGGAGAGTGCTTAATGTATCCTTACTTAAATTCTTTATATTTAAAGAACCGCTGAAATCACTCACATCTGAAATAATGAGTGCATATCCCATAAGATGCGCCTCATCAATTGCCTGCCACTCAAATGCAGGGTACACATTTGAAATATAGGAATCATTATCAGGAGAGATTAAATTTGGAGTATCAGGCGTTTTTGAATCAAGATAAACTTCAAAACTTGAATCCCAGCTAGACCAGTTTCCAGCAGCATCCCTTACTCTTATTGAAAATGGAATTGGATTTGTTCCATCAGTATTCTGATTTATTGTTGAAGAGGTTATTTGATATGTAATCTCATACTCTTCATTTCCTCCACCAACATAAACCATTGCTTTATTTGCAGAACCACCTGAACCAAGAAGTGAAATTGAACTTATTTCAACTAAATCATTTAGAGAAAAATAACTACCTGGATTCAAAGAATTTGTATCCTCACCAAGTGAAATATGCACAATGATTGTGTTATCATCTGAAACAGAATAAACATTGTCATTATCCTGATTCTCAACTGTTGCAGTTGTCCCACTATCAGAATTAGGTGTATAAACATAAAGAAAAGATGGTTCTACAGTATCTGCAGTCATGGTATCTGTAAAACCAGCACCAATATCTGTAGCCACATCATACACATATGTTCCATTATCAATATTAATTACAAGTTGTCCAGCAGCAAGCCAAATAGAGTCAAACTGGTCTCCATCCTGTATATTTTGAGATGTTTTAACACATAGATAAAATGTATTTGTTCCAACGCCAATTGCATTGTTGGTTGTAGGTGTCATATGAATTTGCCATGGGGAAGACCCGGAAACCGTGTAGCCCGTGGAAGTTTTTCTCTCAACGGTATCTCCATCCCATTTTGGACCTGAACCGGGATTCTCTGCATCAGCAAAAATTGCAATATCTGAAATATCTTCACTCACATCAAAGTTTGCTTGACTTCGTAGAGTCGCTGTTACCTCTGTTAGATAAAAAGGACTACCCCCATTTGTTGAATTTGTTGAAATATCAATTCTAAATAATGGAACCCAGTCAGAATCTGCCTTTATTACTGCTGGAAGTGGAAGATTTGTGTTTCC
Source organism: Caldisericota bacterium (assembly GCA_003650255.1). GTDB lineage: Bacteria > CG03 > CG03 > B21-G15 > B21-G15 > B21-G15. Next base: position 3,618 of record QMOP01000094.1, on the reverse strand, counting down.
ACCTACTCCCTCACCAACGAGGTCAGTAACTGAAACAGTAAAAGAGAATAAAGATAAATTTAAGAAAGAAATAAAAAATAATGAAACTAACCTTTTCATTATTCCTCCCTGGAAATGATTTTTGATTTTGAGTATATTCATTAATTTAATTTTGAAAAAATTATTGACTTTTGTCAATATTGATTTTTGTCAAATTTTTTATAACTTTTCCGACGAATTCAATCTCCTGAGATTTTCCCCTTACCCTTCCAAGAAGAACCTCTTTCTTTAATTCTGAAAGAATTTTTCCAACAAGAGGTCCCTCTTTTACTCCCATTCTTATTAAATCCTTTCCTGTTAAATGGATTTTTCTTTTTTTAACTATTAAAAAATAATCAAAAAGAAGCTTCCTCTCTTTCAAATCTTTTATAAAAGTTCCTGCATAAAGAATATTTTCCACTTTCATATCCTCAAGAATTAAAAATATTTCATCTTTCTTACCTTTTTTAATATAACTTAAAATTCTTTTTATCTTTCTTTTATCAAAACATAAAACATCTCTTTCATATTTTGAAAGTGAAAATCTTTCTGAAATATATCTTCTATCTTTTCTACTGAGAAATGAAGTAAGAATTAAAAAATAAAAAAGAGGTTTTGAAAAATACTCTTCTATATAAAGGATGAAATCAAAAAGAGTATCCCCGCTTAATTCAATAATTTTTTTCAAGCTTTTAAAATAAAAATCCTTTGTAAGTTTTCTATGGATATAAATCCCAAGATTCCATCTAAAAAATCTATCAAGAACAGAGATTATATCTTTCTCATTAAGAATTAAAAACAACTCATTTTTAAACCTTGGAGGAGGAATTAAGGAAAGATACCTCTTTCTAAGTGCCTCTTTAAGAAGTTTCTCAGTTTTTTTCTCTAATTCAAGATTGAATCTTGCAATAAACCTTACAGCCCTTAAAATTCTTGTTGGGTCTTCGTGAAAACTTTTTTCATGTAAAACTCTTAATTCCTTCTCTCTTATATCCTTCCTTCCATTAAATGGGTCAATAAACCTTCCAAAATCATCCTTATTTATTGAAATTGCAATACTGTTTATTGTGAAATCTCTTCTTTTCAAATCTTCTATAATATTTGATGGAGAAACTTTTGGAAGTGAACCAGGATATGGATAAACCTCCTTCCTTGCTGTTGCAAGGTCAAACTTAATATCATCTTTTTCAAGTAAACATGTTTTAAAAATTCTATTCTCTTTTAAAGAAAAACCCAACTCCTCCTTTATCCTTCTTCCAAGTAAAATTGCATCTCCTTCACATACAATATCAAAATCAATGCTTCTATTTCCAAAAAGCATATCCCTTACAATTCCTCCAACAAGATAAACCCTCATTCCAGAGAGATTTGCTATCTCTCCAATTCTTTTAAGAAGCTGAAAATATGTTTGAGGTATAAATTTTGAAATATCAATACTTTCCTTTAACCCCTTTACATAATCAAGAATCTTATTTTTAATCTCTTCATACCCAATACCAATAACAACTGCACTTGATGCATATCTTAATCCACCACCACCAAAAACTCTTGCAACCTCATCTGCACCAAGTTCCTTACTTTCACTTCTTACAATTATATTTGTCTTCTTCTCCGATTGAAGAACAAAAACCATAACAGAATCTTTTATTCTCTTAAAAAAATGAATAACAGGAGAAATCTCCTCTTTAAAATCCCTTAAAAAAGCATGATAAAAAATAATTTTTATGGAATTAACCTTTATAATTTCTCTATTTCTTTTAAAAACCTCAAATAACTCTCTCTGTTTTTCTGAAAGTTCTATCCCAAGATATCTGTGAACAAGACTTTTATTTGCTTTTTTCAATAAATACTTTGCAATTAAAACGTCCTTTTTTGTAGTTGAAGAGTACTCCAAAAATCCTGTATCCTCATAAATTCCAAGAAGATAAATCGTTGCGTCAAAATCTGAAATTGGAATTTTCCTTTTTCTCAATATTTCAACAATACCTGTTACAGTCGCTCCAAAACTCTCTGGAAAATCAAACTTTGCATCTTCAATATAATGTCTGTGGTGGTCATATATGTGAAGTTGAACCTTTCCTTTTAATCTACTTAAAATTCCAACCCTTCTCCAAGAAGAAACATCTGCCATAACAACTCTTTTCACTTTTGAAAGATTCCTTTCGTCAAAAAATTGAAATATATGGGGAAAATCCCTTAAGAACTTTTGAACATTATTCTGTGGTTTATCCGGAAAATAAACAAAGGAATCTTTGTATATTTTTGAAAGAGCATAACAGGAACTCAAAGCATCAAAGTCAGCCCTTGGATGAGTAACAATTACAGTCATCCCTCTCTCAACTGTTCTTTATACAGATCCCTTACTTTATTAAAGAACTCTATTGCGAAATCCTCTCTATAATCAGGATAAGTCCAGGGAAGTATCTGAAAACTTTTATTTTTGTATATCAAAGTAACCTCTGCAAAAATTCCCTTTCCAAGATAAATTCTGTGAGAATAATTCTTTGTTGAAAAAAGGATAAGTTTTGAAAGTTCAATATATCCCGGGTCAATATTTACTTTCCTCTTTCCATTTTCAAGAAATTTCCTTTCAATTTTTCCTGTCATAATTTTAAATCTGAATGGTTTTTCAAGGTCAACTAATTTTTTGAATGATACAAAAACTTTCTTCAAACTCTCTCCCATCTCCTCTTTATAATAATCTGTATGATTGAAATCAAAAATTTTTGAAGTTAAATCAATTTCCCCAAATCTTTTTTCAAGTATTCTTTTTGATAATTCAAAATATTTCTCTTCTTTAAAGAATATTGCTGATATAAGTTTTACCTTCCTACTCCTCAATAACCTTGTAAACTCTGTCTCCTTCTCTAACCCTGTCAATCACCTTAACTCCTATTACATCTCCCTCTTTTGCTTCTTCAACAGAGTTATGCTCAATCTGCATTGATGTTATACCTTGAGTAAAATCTGTTGTTGCTCCTTTAATTCTTATCTTCTCTCCAACTTTAAGTGTTCCATTCAAAATCCTTATTGCTGCAACTTGAATTTTTCCAAAATAGTGTTCAACAACTCCAACCTCAACTTCCATTTTTCCCTCCTGTTAAAATTTATATATTTTACTCCTATGCGCTACCATATATATCTTTATTACCTTCTTTTTTCTATCCACAGAGTAAATTACTCTCCAATTCCCCACTCTCAACTTAAATAACCCTTTTAATTTACCAGTAAGGGACTCTGGAGTTATCTCAGAAAAATTCTCACTAATCCATTTAAGTTTATTCAAAACTCTAAGAGCCACAGATTTCTCAACTTTCTTTAAATCCGAAATTGCTTCGGGGAAAAATTCAATTTGATACCTTTCTCTTACCATTCCAAACCTATCTCTTTTGCAACTTTTTCAATAGGAATACCTTTCCTTTTTCTTTTTTTAAGCATCTGCATCAACCTTTTTTTAACATCATCCTTTAATTCTAAACCAGAATCTGGGTCCCCAAAAATTTCGATAATCTTCTGCTCCACAATTTCTTCTATAAATGGTCTGATTTCTCTGACTCCCAATGCCTTTCTTCTCATTTTTTCACCCCCATAATATAATCT
>QMOP01000093.1 GCA_003650255.1 Caldisericota bacterium | reverse complement strand
ATTATATTCTCGACACATCTGGCCTTCTTCTCAAAGAGTACGAAAAGGGGAAAAATATCCTTTTTGAAGGAGCACAAGGAACTTTACTTGATGTTGATTTCGGAACTTATCCCTATGTAACAAGTTCAAATCCAATCTCAGGAAGTGCATCAACTGGAACTGGTTTCCCTGTATCTCTGATTAAAAATGTTATTGGTGTTATAAAATCCTACTCTACAAGAGTTGGACTTGGTCCTTTTCCAACTGAAATAAAAGGTAAAGTTGCTCTTATTTTAAGAGAAAAAGGAAAAGAATACGGAGCAACAACAGGTAGACCTCGAAGAATTGGCTGGTTTGATGCTGTAAGTGTTAGAAAAGCAGTTGAAATTAATGGAGTTAAATTTGTTGCTTTAACAAAAATTGATGTTCTTACAGGATTAAAAGAGATTAAAATCTGTGTTGGATACAAATACAGAAACAAATTTTTAAATCACTGGCCCCTCTCAAGAAAAATTCAGAAACATATTAAACCTGTTTATAAAACTTTACCTGGATGGAGTGAACCTGTAAAGGGATTACAGAATTTTGAAAAATTTCCAAGAAATGTTAAAAGGTTTGTAAAAGAAATTGAGAAAGAGATTAAAGCAAAAGTTGTTCTCATTTCAAATGGAAGGGATAGAAAGGATACAGTTTTTATTAAAAGAAATTTTTTGAAAAAGATTAAATGAAAAAGGATGCTATTCTTATACTTGAAGATGGCTCAGTTTTCTATGGTTTTGGATTTGGAGCAAAAAAGACAAAAGTAGGAGAGGTCGTTTTTAATACTGCTTTGACAGGATATGAAGAAATTCTTACAGACCCTTCCTATTGTGGACAGATAGTTCTCATGTGCTATCCACATATTGGAAATTATGGTATAAATTTTAAAGATTCTGAATCCTATAGAATCTGGGTTGAAGGATTTATTGTTAGAGAATACTCAAAAATTTACTCAAACTGGAAAGCAAAAACATCACTTGATCATTTCTTAAAAAAATATGGAGTCCCTGGAATAGAGGGAATTGATACAAGAAAAATTGTAAAAAAAATAAGAGAAAAGGGATCCATGAAAGGAATAATATCAAGAGATGAATTTAATATCAAAACTCTTATGAAGAAACTTAAAGAAACACCTTCAATTAAAGGAAGAGACCTTGTATCTATTGTAAATCGCTCTCCCTACTCTGTCTTCAGGAGATACAGAGCGACAGAGCGACAGAGCGACAGAGCGACAGTGGCTGTAATTGATTTTGGTGTGAAGTTGAATATTATTCGTTTGCTTGAAAAGGTTGGTTTAAGAGTCATTGTTTTAAAAGGAAATACAGAGTTAAAGGAAATTTTAAGATTAAATCCTGATGGAATTTTACTTTCAAATGGCCCAGGAGACCCTGAAGGAGTTACTTATGGAATAAAACTTGCAAGGGAATTGATTAACTACAACAAAGAGAAGTATTTACCTGTTCTTGGAATATGTCTAGGGCATCAGTTAATTGGACTTGGAAGTGGGGCTAAGACATTTAAACTCAAATTCGGACATCATGGTGGAAACCATCCTGTTAAAGATTTAAAAACTGGAAAAATTGAAATAACAGTTCAGAATCACAACTTCTGTGTAGACCCTGAAACACTACCTTCTTCCTTTGAAATAACACATATAAATTTAAATGATAAAACACTTGAGGGAATGAAACATAAAGATTTTCCAATTTTAAGTTTTCAATATCATCCAGAAGGATCCCCGGGTCCACATGATTCAGAATATATTTTTCAGGAATTTAAAAGATTGATAGAAAAAGATGAATAATTTATATTTTCTTGAGATGCTTCTTTTTCCTGCTCATAGAGAGTATCAATATGAACAGAACAACTGATAAAACAATAAACAAAATACCAACAGCCTCCATATATTACACCTCCCTCTCCATCATCAAGCCAAAAACAAAAAAAAGCACTGTCAAGATAACACCCGAAATAAATATCCACAGTTTAAACTTTTTTCCAGCAATTATCTCACTCACCACTGAAAAAGTAAAAACAATCTTACTTAAGTCGTATGAATATTTTGCAATACTACTTCTTTGTTTTTCATTTAATCCCATCTTAAACCTATTATATAACAAATTTATCTATAAAACAAGATGCCAAAAAGAACTGATTTAGAAAAAATTTTGGTTATTGGCTCTGGTCCAATTATAATAGGTCAAGCATGTGAGTTTGACTATTCTGGCTCTCAAGCATTAAAAGCATTAAAAGAAGAAGGTTATAAGACAATACTTGTTAATTCAAATCCAGCAACAATAATGACTGACCCTGAAATGGCAACAAAGGTATATATAGAGCCATTAACAGTTGAGTATCTTGAAAAGATAATAAAAAAGGAAAGACCTGATGCAATTCTTCCAACCTTAGGAGGTCAAACTGCCTTAAATCTTGCTGTTGAACTACATGAAAAAGGGATACTTGAAAAATATAATGTTGAATTAATTGGAGCAAATGTTGAAAGTATAAAGAAAGCAGAGTCAAGAGAAATGTTTAAGAAACTAATGAAGGAAATTGGTATTGAAACACCCAAAAGTGGAATTGCAAGAAATTTAGAAGAAGCAAGAAAGATTGCCAAAAGAATTGGACTTCCTTTAATAATCCGACCTGCTTTCACTCTCGGAGGAACAGGTGGTGCTGTTGTTGAAAAAGAGGATGAATTTTCTTATTTTGCCAAAAAAGCACTTGAGGCATCTCCTGTAAGCGAAATACTGATTGAAGAATCTGTTGTTGGATGGAAAGAGTTTGAATTAGAGGTTATGAGGGACAAAAAGGATAACTGTGTTGTTATATGTTCAATTGAAAATTTAGACCCTATGGGAGTTCATACAGGCGACTCCATTACTGTTGCACCAGCTCAAACATTAACTGATAAAGAGTATCAAGAATTAAGGAATCTTTCTTTCAAAATAATAAGAGCAGTGGGTGTTGATACTGGAGGTTCAAATATTCAGTTCGCAGTAAATCCAGAAAATGGAAAAATTTATGCAATTGAGATGAACCCAAGAGTATCCCGCTCATCTGCTCTTGCTTCAAAAGCAACAGGTTTTCCAATTGCAAAGATTGCAGCAAAACTTGCAGTAGGATATACACTTGATGAGATTCCAAATGATATAACAAAAAAGACACCTGCAAGTTTTGAACCAGTAATTGATTATGTTGTAGTTAAGATTCCAAGATTCAATTTTGAAAAATTTTTAGAAGCAGACCAGAGATTGAATTCAAGCATGAAATCAGTGGGAGAGGTTTTAAGTTTCGGAAGAACATTCAAAGAAGCACTGCAAAAAGCAATACGGAGTTTAGAGATTGGAAGGTTTGGACTTGGAGGAGATGGAATGGGACAGACAAAAAGAGTAGAAAAATTGCGAATGGCGAATAGAAAATCGCGAATGGTAAGAGATTTTTTAAAAGAGATAAAGGAGAAGTTGAAGTTGCCAAACTGTGATAGGATTTTCAATATTAAGTATGGACTTCAAATGGGATTAACGGTTGAAGAAATATCAAAAATTTCAAAAATTGATAAATGGTTTATAAATCAGATAAAGGAAATTGTGGAAATGGAGGAAAGAATAAAGAAGTGTAAAGTGCAAAGTGTAAAGTGTAAAGAAATTTTAAAAGAAGCAAAGCAGTATGGTTTTTCAGATTATCAGATTGGATATTTAACTAAAAGAAGTGAAAAGGAGATAAGAAATTTAAGAAAAAAACTTAAAATTCTTCCAACATATAAATCAGTTGATACATGCAGTGCAGAATTTGAGTCATATACTCCATATTTTTATTCAACCTATGAGGAAGAAAATGAAATTTCTAATCATTCAGTCACTCAGTCACTCAGTCGCTCAGTACTTATTATTGGAGGAGGACCGAACAGGATTGGACAGGGAATTGAGTTTGATTACTGCATCTGTCATGCTTCATTTGCTTTAAGAGAAGAGGGCTTTTTTTCAATAATTGTAAACTCAAATCCAGAGACAGTATCAACTGACTATGACACAAGTGATAGATTATATTTTGAACCATTAACCCCTGAAGACGTTTTAAATATAATTGAAACTGAAAAACCTTATGGAGTTATTGTTCAACTTGGAGGTCAAACTCCTTTAAATCTTACAAAACATATAAAGAAAAAAGCAAGGATTCTTGGAACTCAACCAGAAGCAATTGATTTAGCAGAGGATAGAATTAAATTCTCTAAATTCTTAAAGAAAATTAATGTAAAAAATCCAGAATGGGGTAAAGCAAGAAGTATTGAGGAGGCATTGAGGGTTTGTAAAAAAATTGGATATCCAGTGATTTTAAGACCATCATATGTCCTCGGTGGAAGAGCAATGGAAATTGCTTACGAAGATGAGGATGTTGAAAGATATCTTGAAAGAGCAACTGAAGTTAATCCTGAACATCCTGTCTTAATTGATAAATTTCTGGAAAATGCAATTGAGGTTGATGTTGACGCAGTATGTGATGGTGAGAGTGTCTTTATTGCTCCTCTAATGGAACACATTGAAGAGGCAGGAATACATTCAGGAGATAGTGCATGTGTAACTCCACCTGTAAGTTTACTTGAAAAAACAATTGAGGATATAAAAAAAATCACTGAAAAGATTGCATTGAATCTTGGGGTTATAGGACTTATAAATTTACAATTTGCAGTTAAAAATGGAAAGATTTATGTTCTTGAAGTAAATCCAAGAGCATCCCGCACTGTTCCATTTATATCAAAAGCAATAGGGGTACCACTTGCAAAGATTGCAACAAAGATTATGATTGGGAAAAAACTAAAAGATTTCAATCTTAAATACAATTTAAAGGATTACTGTGTAAAAGAGGTTGTCCTTCCATTTATAAGATTCTCAGGAGTTGACCCTGTTTTAGGACCTGAAATGAAATCAACAGGTGAGGTTATGGGAAGAGCAAAATCTTTTCATAAAGCATACTTAAAAGCACAGATTGCAGCAGGAAATAGAATTCCAGAAAAAGGAAATATTCTCATATCTTTAAGTGATAGGACAAAAAATGAGGCAGTTCCTATTATTAAACTTTATTCAAAAAAATACAAAATTTTTGCAACCCCTGGGACAGCAAAATTTTTAAAGAGGTTTGGAATAAAAGTAAGAAGTGTTGAAAAGATTGGAAAAGGAGATTTTGATGTTGAACATGTGATAAAAAACAAAATTGTTTCCCTCATAATAAACACTCCTTCTGGAAAAAAATCATATTCAGATGGATACTGGATAAGAAGATGGGCTTATGAAAATCAGATTCCTCTCATAACAACACTGTCCGCATGTAAAGCACTCATTAAGTAGCGAATGGCAAATAGCGAATGGCGAATAGTAAGTGGTTTTCCCTGAGGAGGCTTTGCGAGCGAGGACATGGTGCATTCTACCCTGCCTGACAGTAGGTGGGCAGGCCTGCCCGACGGCAGGCGGGCGCAGCGAGCAGAGCGAGCCACATACGCGAGCGTCCTCCGAAGGGAAAACCAACTTCACAAGTATCCTATTAACGAATACCTTTACAGAAATCATTTGACAATATTAAATAATATGCTATGCTGAAATTGTAAGATTTTTTAAGGAGGTTTTTTAAGAATGAACAGGAAACTTTATGTTGGAAACCTGAATTATGACACAACAGAGGAAACATTGAAAGAAACATTTGAACAGTTTGGAGAGGTTGTATCAGTTAACAT
>QMOP01000092.1 GCA_003650255.1 Caldisericota bacterium | reverse complement strand
CCCTCATCATCACCAAGTATACTTCCTTCAAGCACAAAAACAAGTTCTGTCATTCTCTTAAAGTTTTTTATTCCTCTGAAATCCCTTAAAGGTATCCTTACCTCTTTCCATCTCTTTTTAATCCCCTTTATATAATACCTTCCAACCTCATTATCAATATTCTTAATCTCTATCTTTATTACTTTCGGCGATTTTCTTCCCCCTTTTATCCTGAAACTTAAAAATTGATATGCCCTTAAATCCTTTCCCTTCAACTTTAAATAGTAACCATTGTAGTCATTTTTTGTTAGTTTATATCTAAGCATTAAATATGAATTCCCCTTCTCTTTTATCACTCTTTTTCTACAATACTCAATCTCTATTTCATCCGGAATCTTCTCCCATACATCACTCCTTCCCCCCAAAAGATTTATCTCAATATTCTTCTCAAAATCCATCAAATTTAAAAATATCTCCTTACAGTTTAAAATAAAGAAAAAAATTAAACAAATCATTCAACCTCACCAGTATCTATACTCTTCTCCTTTTAAATCTGTTCCGTCCTCATCAATCCAGACATATCCTTTTCTGCTCCAGTAATTCCAGCCTCCCTGAGCTGCTGCTGCTTCAAGTTGTCCAACCTCACTCCATCCATCCCAGTCAGTTACCTGATTTCCAGGCATTGGGCCATCTCCAACCTCCTCATATGGAACAGCACTTTCCTCCTCTCCCACAAATGTAAGGTATCCAAGTCCTTTAAGATCTCCAAGATTTTGTGGAAAAATTCCTTCATTATCTCCATAATAAATGGTAAGTGCACTTCTCATTGCACCAAGTCTTCCTTTTGTTGCTGCCTCCTTTGCTCTTCTAATCATATCTGAAAATTTTGGAATTGCAATTGCAGCAATAAAACCGATAATAGCAATAACCATCATAAGTTCTATCAAAGTAAAACCTTTTCTTTTCATCTGGAAATATATACCCCTATCTCTTCCTTCCTTTTTCCCTGTTTCACACAGATAAGATAAACTCCCCTCTCTAATAAGTTTCCTTTTTCATCTCTACCATCCCACTCAACAACGTACCTTCCCTTTTCCTTCCATCCATCATCAAGAGCTTTAACAACTCCTTTCCTATAGAGAGACTCAACCCATACCTTAACTTTTCCACTTTTCTTCACCCTATACTTTACTAAAATCTCATTACTATTTTTATAATCCAAAACATTCGTAGAAACATTTATTTTAAAATATTTCTCCTCTCCCTTTTTAACCTTGGATAAAATTCGTTCCATCCCAAATTCAACACCTATAACAAGGAGTATAACCAAAACTGTGGAAAGAGAAATTCCTAAAATTCCAGCCCTTTTACTTCCTGTTTTCAAAGCAACAACACCCATAATTATTGAAAGTGGAGCAAATATTTGTGGAAAATAAAATAAGGACACAATAAAAAATAAAAGTGAAGAATAGCCAAATGGATTCTTAACTTCTTTTTCTCTTTTCTTCTTTATTGCCTTTCTTGCCCTTTCCTCTTCTTCTTCAAACTCCTGCCTTGAAAGAATAGCATTCAAAATTTTTACTGATTCAACTTTCTCTTCTTCCAGAAGTAATTCTTTGACAATATTAAGAGATTCTTGATAGTTTCCTGAAAGATATAAATTCCATGCTTCTCTAATTTTTGAACTCAAATCAAGTTTTTTTTCTTCTTTACCTCTTCCCTCCACATGAGAAGAAAATGCCTTCCTCACCAAATCATCAAAATCTTCATCGATAAATCTCCTTAAAAAAGATATTATTTCAAGTGCCCTTTCTGGATTTCCTTTTTTAATACTCTCCTCAACCTCTCTTATCTTTATTCTCTTTACCTCCTCTAAAATCTCCTTTATCCTTTTTCCCCATTCTCCTTTTAATTTTTTCAAAGATGGTAATCTCTTCACCTTACCAGAGGAAAAGATTTCCTTGAATCTAAAAGCATAATTTATCCTTTTTAACAAAAGTTCCTTATCAATGGGTTTCTCAAAATAAGCAAAAACTCCTTCATCAGAAGCAACCTTACCCGCTATTCTCTTGCTAACACTGGTTATAATAATTATTGGAGGTGGAGAAGAAATTTCATCCAGTTTTTTAAGAAATTCAAGTCCATTTCCCTCTTCAAGAATTAAATCAAGAAGAACCATATCTATTCCATCCTTTTCAAGAATTTCAATTCCTGTTGAAACATCCATTGCCACAACCGTCTCAAATCCAAGGGATTCAAGCCATGATTTAACCTCAAGTGGTGTTTTTCCAAGAAGAAGAATCTTTTTACTCATCTTTTTAACCGTTCAAAACTATACTCTCCCTTTAAAAACTCATTCTTTTTCAACGGGCTAGAATAAATAAATCAAAAAATCATTTGACTTTTATATCATCCACATAAATAACACCAACCTTTGGCTTACAAAATGTATCAGCAAACACAATAACAAACTCATCCATTTCAGAAAAATCCTTTATCCCTCTAAAACTCTCAAAAGGGATTTCATACTCCTTCCAGTTTGAAGTTATACCTCTTATATAACTTCTTCCAACCTCTCCTTTTTTATTCTTCAACTCAACCTTTATTGTATCTGTAAATCCTGCTGTCTCATCACCTTTAATTAAAAGTGATATTTTTTTATATTTTGAAAAATCAGCACCATTTAACTTCATCCAGAAACCATTGTATGCTGGGTTGGGTGAATCAACATCATATACAAGTTTCAAAACATATCCGTCTCTTCCTTTCACAATGCTCTCTTCACAAAACTGGGTACTATCCGAAGGATCTTTATTCCATGCTCCGAAACCTCCTCCAAGAGCATTGATTTTCTCAAGAAGTTCAAAATTTGCAATCAATAACCCCTCCTCTTTTTTAGCACATGAAACAAACAACAGAAAAAAAGCAAAAAACAAGAACTTCCTCATTTTCGCTTCCTCCTTAAATTATAGTATCTCATATTAAAACTTCAATTCAAAACTTATTTTAAAATGATTATCATTATAAGGATACCCTATTTCCTTCCATTCTTCAAGGCCATATCTTGTTTTAACATAATCAAATAATAATTTTATATTGGAAGAAATGTAATACTCTCCTTTTAATTGAAAAACATCAGTTGAGTATTGGCTCTCCTGCAAAGGATGAAATATTTCTTCCCTTTTTAAATCAATAGTAAAATAAAAGTTATTAAAATACTCCTTTCTCAAATAAAACTCAATGGAATCCACTTCTTCATTTTTCTCCAATTTTGTATTCCTATCCTCTTTATTTTCACAGAAAAGAGCAAACTCAAGTTCTCTTACAGGCCTCACCCTTAATCCACCTCTTCTTATAATTCTCTTGTCATTCTTATTACTCAACCTTTTTATAGAATCAAACTCATATATAAAATGAAAATTTCTAACCAGTTCCCAATCCGACCTTACATTATACCCCTCCTGATTTCCATAAATATCACCGAAATCATCTTTACACCCTCTCCATCTTGGTTCAAAATTTTCTCCTATTTTTCTTAAATAAAAGGAAAAATTTAATCTACTCAAAAGGTTTCCATTAATATTTAACTGAATAAGTTCTCCTTCTTTCTTTGGTGAAGAAGAAAGTTTTATATCGTATTCTGGATTAAATGGATCCTTATTTGAAGCAACTGCATACTCCCTTTTATAATTACTTCCATAAGATAACTCAAAGTCAAATTTCCTAAATTTTCTCCTTAATGATACTATATATGCAAATTCTCTTGAAATATCTCCTATTTTCCACTCCTCACCACTAAAAGGGTACCTTGCTGTCTCTCTATCATAAACACCTTTAACTTCTATTGAAAAATCCTTTTTAAAACATCTCTCTCTCACTCCAACGGTAAACGAGTTAAATCTTCTTTTGATAAAAAATAATTCACCAGTTAAAAAATTAGAAAATTTATTCAAAATTGAAACCCCTTTAAATCCCCAGTTTGGATAAAAAAGATATACCCCATAATCAATCCATAAATTTCCAACTCTAATCTCCTCAATTCCCTTTGCTATATTCTTTCCTATTAGAAGAAGTTTTGGTGAATTAAACTGAGGAAAATATGTCTCAAAATTTCCCTCTTCATCTTCCCCAACCACTTCTCCAAAATTTTTGACCTCTGTCGCAATTTCTCCTTCAATAAAAAATTTCTCAGAAAATGAGGCATCATAAGAAAGATTAACAAAATGATAAATTCTGTTCTTCTCTTCTGGAGTCCAAAAATAAGTATTTTCAAGTTTCCCTCTAAAATTCAATGGAGGTGGTAGTATTTTAATTTCTCTGTAAAATGGTGATGCATCCTCTGCATTTACTTCTTCTCCTTCAGCTTCCATTAAATCAAAAACTATTTTTCCATTTATCACTGAATCACCCATTCCCGCCTTTTTATTTAAAATATAAAAACCAAAATAATCTACCATACCATCAAATTTCCCATTCCTCTCTTTTCCTGTAAGGGTAATTTCCTTTAAATCAATCTCCCACCTATACCAGCTTAAATTCTTAAGAATTTCTCCATTTTCCATTTCATACACCTCTCCATCCTTATCCCGAAGAATAAATCTTAAAATATTTTCATTTCCATCACCCTTTACCCATATACACACCTTTTTAACATTCTTCCAATTAATAGTTCTCCCCCTCCAGAAAAATCCTGAGAATGTTTTTCCAGAATAATCAGATTTTATTGAATAAGAAAATTCAAGAGCATAACTCCCTTCAAAACTGCTTCTTGTAGAAGAAACCTCCCCTGAAGCATCTCCTCCTCTTTCCACAAAATAATCATAATAAAGTGTGGACCTATTGAAATCATCAATTACAACCTTAGGCCTTTTTACCTCTTTCTTAAGGGATATTTCATCAACAACAAACCTTCCTTTTCCTTTAGGAAATGAGAAGTTCACATTCTCAATTAAATGCAAATTCAAATTCATAAACTCTGAAATCTCTACATACTCCTCTTCTAAAGATGTATGGAAAGGTAGATCCACTCTCTCCTCCCTTCCCATTTTATCCTTAACACCGAGAATCGCCTCTCCTTTGTACCTTATTATTAGGTAATCATAATCATGAAAATTACCCTCTGTAATCACACCCCAGCCAGCATATCCACCCTCTTTAACATCATAATCTATAACAACCTTTCCATCTTCAATCCTTCTTGATACACTTGAACCCTTTTCATCTGAATAATAGAAATCTCTTGAAAACACACTTTTAAAATCAGCTATTACTTTCACTTCAGAACATAAGTTTGAAATGAAAATAAAAGATAAAAAAAGTAATACTCCTCTCATTCTATCCTCCTGTACTCCCTTTTTCTTAAAACAATATTATCAATATATAACACTCCTTCTCTAATAGGTGTATCTTTATCAAATACAAAAACAATTTCCTTAACTCTCCCCTTTCTTTTTAAATAAACATAATACTTATCCCAGAATCTTTTTATCCCCCTTATAATAAATTTCTCAAAATTTCCATCTTCAAACTTTACCTCCATTTTAACCTGTGGAGTGGTTCCTTTTAAATTCACCCCAAGATAATCAAAACCACTTATATCAAGTCCATTCAATTTGATATAAAATCCATTGAAGGCAATATTTGGGTATTCACTATCATAAGTAATTGGTGAATCTATATCATATCTTAATCTAATGGAATACCCATCTCCTGTTGGAGTATCTTTTGAGAAATACATCTTACAGAATTGGGATTTATCCTGAGGATTACAGTTCCAAGTCCCTTCAGTTCCCCCTATTTTTGATATAAGATCCCCATCATCAAAATCATCTATTACCAAATACCCGGACTTTTCCATTT
>QMOP01000091.1 GCA_003650255.1 Caldisericota bacterium | reverse complement strand
GTAGTAGTCAAATCTATCATCGCTTCTTATTAGTTTCAGTTCATAATATGTTTTTTTTGCTCCATTTATATAAAGATAAACCTTTTCAACATCATTCTTTGCGGTTCTTACAATAAATCTTATTCCATTTTCTGAATAGGGGTCATAATATTTATTTTCCTCAATGGAAAATCCAATTCCTTCATTTCTTATTTTTCCATCTCCTCTTTTTTCGTTGAATTCAAGTTTATATGCTTCACCAACCTCAAGAACAGAGTTAAATCCTCCATACCCATCAGGAACCTTTTTTGGATTATTCGGATCATGTTTCCAGTCGCTTCCATTTATTACAAATTTATAAAGATACCTTCCCTCTTTTAATTTTATCTTTATTCTCCATGTGTCATCCTGCATGTTGTATTTCATTGGATAGGCAGTTGGATTCCAGTTTGCAAAATCACCTGTTAAATAGACCATGTTTGCCTTGTAAGGAGACCGGAATTCAAATTTAACCTCATACTCTTTTGCAAAAAGGGTAACACATAAAAGAAGAAAGATGACAGAAAATTTTTTCATGGCAACCTCCTTTTGCCTCTGATCTTATATAAAAATGTTGCTAATTCAAAACAAATGTTATAAATTTTAACTTATGAATATAGCAACAAAACTTACATTTTTAAGAATTATAATAGTTCCTTTTTTCATATTTTCACTTGAAATGAAGACAAAAATGGGATATTTATTTGCTTTAATTCTTTTCATCATTGCATCTTTGACTGATTTATATGATGGAATAATAGCAAGAAAATTAAAGCAGGTTACTGATTTTGGAAAGTTCCTTGACCCTCTTGCAGATAAAATTCTTCTTATGAGTGCATTTGTTTATCTTCCTGTTTTACCTGAAATAAAAATTCCTGCTTGGATGATAGTTGTTATACTTTCAAGGGAGTTTATAATAACCGGCTTAAGAACAGTTGCTGCGAAAAAGGGAGAGGTAATAGCAGCACAACTTTCAGGAAAATTTAAGACAACATTTCAGATGATAACAATAATATATATCCTTACATTCCTTGTTTTTAATGCTTACTTTTCCGGAAAAGTTTCAGAATCATTAATTGCTATTCTTTCAAAAATATCATTTTATCTTGTCCTTCTTACAACAATTGCAACATTTTATTCTGGAGTAAGTTATATTTTAAAATACAGGAGATATCTTGATGTTGAGAAATAAAATAATTCTTTTTATAGCAACAGGTTTTAATATATCATATTATGCTCCTCAACCCGGAAAAGGGACTGTTGGGACTCTGATTGCAATGATTATATATTTCCTTTTACCTGTAAATCCATCATTTTACTGGATTTTTCTCATAATCTTTACAATTTTTGCGATTTTTATAAGTGGAGAGGCAGAAAAAATAATTGGTGAGGAGGACTCTCCTTTGATTGTAATAGATGAATTTGCAGGATACTTTTTCACAATGGCATTCATACCAAAATCATTTTTCATGGCAATGATTGGATTTTTCCTTTTTAGAATTTTTGATGGAACAAAGATTTTTCATATAAAGAAGATTGAGGAGAAATTTAAAGGCGGGGTTGCTGTTGTTCTTGATGATGTTGTTGCAGGAATTGTAAGCAATCTTATTCTTCATTTTTACAGATTAGTATTTTGAAATGGTAATTGAAAGTTTTTCAGAAAAAAAGTGGTTTTCCTCTCAGGGGATGGCTTGTGCTGTTTATGAGGAAAGGAAAGGCGGTTTTCCCCTCAGGGGACGCTCGCGAGAGTGGCTCACTCTGCTCGCTGCGGTGGAATGCTCAATGTCCTCGCTCGCAAAGCCCCTTCGGGAAAAACCACCTACCATTTACCATTCGCTATTCGCCATTCGCCATTTCCCATTCGCCATTCGCTATTTACTATTCGCCATTTACCAAAAAAGGAGGTTTTATGGCAAAGATTTACTATGAAAAGGATGCTGATTTGAAGATTTTAAAAGGAAAAAAGATTGCAATTATTGGTTATGGAAGTCAGGGACATGCTCATGCTCAGAATTTGAGAGATTCTGGAATTGATGTTATTGTCTGTGAAGTTAAAAATTCAGAGAACTGGAAGAAGGCAGTTAGGGATGGATTTAAGCCAGTTGAGACGAAAGAGGGAGTAAAAAATGCAGACTGGATTCAAATTTTAACACCAGATGATATTCAAGCAAAGGTTTTCAAAAATGAGATACTTCCAAATATGAAGAAGGGTGTTGTTCTTGGTTTTTCACATGGATTTAATATTAGATTTGGACAAATAGTTCCACCCAAGGAGTGTGATGTTGTTATGGTTGCTCCAAAAGGACCAGGCCATCTTGTAAGGGATGTATTTAAAGAAGGAAAAGGTGTTCCAATGCTTATTGCGGTTGAGCAGGATTATTCTGGTAAGGCAAAAAAACTTGCACTTGCTTATGCAAAGGCAATAGGAGGAACAAGAGCCGGAGTGATTGAGACAACATTTGCAGAGGAGACAGAGACGGATTTATTCGGGGAACAGGTTGTGCTTTGTGGTGGAGTTGTTGAACTGATAAAAAAAGGATTTGAGGTTCTTGTTGAGGCAGGTTATCAGCCAGAGATAGCATATTTTGAGTGTCTTCATGAGTTAAAACTTATTGTTGATTTAATTCAGGCAAAGGGAATCTCATTTATGAACTACTCAATTTCAGATACTGCAGAGTATGGGGAATATTCAAGAGGAGGGAGAATTATAACTGAAGAGACAAAGAAGGAGATGAAGAAGATTTTAAAGGAGATTGTAAGTGGAGAGTTTGCAAAGGAATGGTTACTGGAAAACTATGTTGGAAGACCTGTATTTAATCAGAAGAGAAAAGAGATGCAGAATCATCCTATTGAGAAGGTTGGAAAGAAATTAAGAGAAATGATGCCATGGCTAAAGAAATAAAATCTTTTGAAGAAATTAAAAATTTTTTAAAAAGAGAAATTCATTTTCTTAAAGAAAAATACAAAGTCAAAAAGATAGGAATTTTTGGTTCTTATGTTCGTGGGGAGAATAAAAAGAAGAGTGATTTAGATATTCTTGTTGAATTTTATGAACCGGTAAATCTCTTGGAAATTGTCAAACTGGAAAATTTTTTGTCAGAAAGACTTAAAATTAAGGTAGATATTATTCCTGAGACAGATATAAGGCCTGAGTTAAGAGAGAGTATTCTTTTGGAAGTTATATATTTATGAAAAGAAATTACCTAATCTATCTTAAGGATATTCTGGAAAATATGGAACAGGCAGAGGAATTTATCAAAGGAATAGATTTTGAAGAATTTGAAAAAGATAAGAAAACAAACTATGCAGTATTAAGATGCCTTGAGATTATGGGTGAAGCAGCAAAACAGGTTCCAGATGAAATAAGAGAAAAATATCCTGAAATCCCATGGAGAGATATTGCTGGAATGCGAGATAAAGTCATTCATTTTTATTTTGGAATTAATCTTAAACGTGTTTGGTTAGTGGTTAAAGATGAAATTCCAAAATTGAAGCCTTTATTAGAAAAAATTTTGAAAGAATCTAAAAGTGGTTAAAGAAGGGATATACTGGTTTTTAGTTTTTTTCGTGTTAGCAATTTTATCTTTAAAATTTTTTGGCTCTTCCACCTTCTACCTTCTACCTTCTGTTTTCTTTTTACTTTCGATTTTCGTTCTCTATTTTTTTCGTAATCCAGAGAGAAAAATAGAGTATGAAGTTAATAAAATTTATTCTCCTGCTGATGGAAGGATAATGGAGATTGAGGAGAAAGATGGAAATAGGGTTATTAAAATTTTTATGAATGTTTTTGACTGCCATGTTCAGAGGTCTCCTTTTAAGGGAATTGTGGAAAGGATTGAATATAAAAAAGGGAAATTTCTTCCTGCTTATAAAAAGGAGGCAGAAAATTTAAATGAGCAGAATTTAATAGAGTTTAAAACTATTAAAGGGAAAATTTTAGTAAAACAGATTGCAGGAATACTTGCAAGAAGAATCTCCTGTTTTGTAAAGGAAGGGCAAGAGGTTAATACAGGTGAAGTTATTGGAATGATAAAACTTGGTTCACAGGTTGACCTTATTCTTCCTTATAGTGCAAAACTTTATGTAAAAGAAGGAGATAAGGTTTTTGCAGGGAAAACTCCTGTAGCAGAATGGTAAAGAAAAAGGGTGTTTTTATTCCAAGTTTCTTTACAGCAGCAAATCTTTTCTTTGGAATACTTTCAATATTCAATGCTATAAATGGAGATTTTAAAAAAGCAGGATGGTTTATAATTGTTTCATGGTTTCTTGACATTCTTGATGGAAGAATTGCGAGAGCAACAAAGACAACATCTGAATTTGGTCTTGAATTTGATTCTCTTGCTGATATGGTGAGTTTTGGCGTTGCTCCTGCAATTCTCTGCTATCTTGTCTTTTTAAAAAATTTTTCTCTTGGATGGGTTCCAGCATGTGTTTATATCTTAAGTGTTGCTTTAAGATTGGCAAGATATAATACCTCAGTTATTAGTGATGAAAAACCTCCATATTTTATAGGGCTTCCAAGTCCTGGTGCTGCAAGTTTCCTTGCTATTTTTGTTATACTTTATCTTATGTTTTTAAGTAATAGAACCCATAGAACAATTCCATTTTTAATGAAAAAAATTCCTTTAATAGTTCATTCAGTTCCTTTAATAATGTTTATTCTTTCCTTTTTAATGATATCGCAATTAAGATACTCAAATTTTTCAAAAAGAAAACTTACAACTCAACTTCCATATCGCCTTTTCATTCTTATTCTCTTTGTTGCAATATTCATTTATCTATATCCGGAAAATTCAATATTTATAATCTTGTCTTTTTATATTTTATCTGGTATAATTGATTTTTTTGTGAGGCTCATAAGAATAAGAAGGAGGGCTGTGTGAGAAAAATTTTGATATTTGATACAACACTGAGGGATGGAGAGCAGACACCAGGAGTAAGTTTGGATATAAATGATAAGATAGAGATTGCTTGTGCACTTGAAGAGCTTGGTGTTGATTATATTGAGGCAGGATTTCCGATAACAAGTAGAGGAGATTTTGAAGCAGTAAAGGAAGTATCAAGAATAATTAAGAATTCTGGAGTATGTGGGCTTGCAAGAGCAGTTAAAAAGGATATTGAGGTTTGCTGGGAGGCAATAAAGATTGCAAAAAGACCAAGAATTCACACATTTATTGCAACAAGCCATGTTCATATGAAGTATAAGTTGAGAATGAAGCCAGAAGAGGTTATAGATAGGGCAAAAGAGGCAGTAAGATATGCTAAAAAATTTACATCTGATGTTGAGTTCTCATGTGAGGATGCAGCAAGAAGTGACAGGAAATTTTTGATTAAAATTATAAATGAGGTTATTAAAGAGGGAGCAACAACAATAAATATTCCGGATACAGTTGGTTATGCAATACCACAGGAGTTTTATGAACTTATCTTTTTTATAAAAGAGAATCTGGAAAAAGAAGTTACGATAAGTGTTCACTGTCATAATGATTTGGGACTTGCTACAGCAAATTCACTTTCAGCAGTTCTTGCAGGTGCAAGTCAGGTTGAATGCACAATTAATGGTCTGGGAGAAAGGGCTGGAAATGCATCTTTAGAGGAAATTGTTATGAGTTTAAAGGCAAGAAGAAGATTTTTCAAAGCTTATACAGGAATAAATACAAGAAAGATTATGAAGGTATCAAAGATTGTTTCCCGTCTTACAGGAATTAATCCTCAACCGAATAAGGCAATAGTTGGTGCAAATGCTTTTGCGCATGAGTCAGGAATTCATCAGGATGGAGTTATAAAAAAGAGGACAACATATGAAATTATAAATCCAAGGGATATTGGTTTAAAAGAGTCAAAAATTGTCTTCGGAAAACACTCAGGAAGGCATGCAATTGAGAAAAAGTTGAATGAACTTGGATATAAGGTGAATAAGAAAATGTTAGACGAAATATTTGTAAAGTTTAAAGAAATTGCAGATAAAAAAG
>QMOP01000090.1 GCA_003650255.1 Caldisericota bacterium | reverse complement strand
TTACTTATAGTAAATGATATGGATAGGCCAACTCCAACTGCAGAGATTCTTGATTATATTTTTCCTATAATAAAAGAAAGTAAAATTAAAGTAATTATTGCATCAGGTTCACATAGAAAACCTAATGAGTGTGAGTTGAAGGTTATTTTTGGAAATTATTATGAATTTTTTAAGGATAAGATTATTTTTCATGATGCAAAGGATGAGAGAAGTTTGAAATATCTTGGTAAAACAAAAAGAGGGACAGAGATTTTTATGAATAAGATTATTTTTGATTTTGATAAAATTCTTGTAATTGGTTCAATTGAGCCACACTATTTTGCCGGATTTACAGGAGGGAGAAAAGCATTTCTTCCAGGTGTATCAGGATATAAAACAATTGAAATGAACCATAAACTCGCACTTGAGGATGGAGCACTTCCACTTAAATTAAGGGGAAATCCTGTTCATGAGGATATGGAGGATGCAATAAATTTTATTGATAGGAAAAATGTTATAAGTTTTCAGGTTATATATGTTCCTGAGAAAGGTATTGTTGATACTTCCTGTGGAGATATAATTGATAGTTTTTATACTCTTATTCCTGTTGCAGAGAAAATCTTTTCTTATAAACTCAAAGAAAAAGCAGATATTCTCATAACAAAAGCAACTCCACCTCTTTCAAGAACACTTTATCAATCGCATAAAGCAATTGAAAACTGTGTCCAAGGGTTAAAAAAGGGAGGAATAATAATTCTTATTGCAGAGTGTGAGGAAGGAATTGGTGGAAAGGTCTTTTTTGAGCATATCAGGAGTAAAACACCTGATGAGGTTTTAGAAGAGGTAAAAAGTAACTTTAAACTTGGCTTCCAGAAATCAGGAAGATTTGCAAGGGTTTTAAAGGAGTATGAAGTTTTTGTTGTATCTGAGATTGAGGGTTCTTTATTTGGAAAAAGTGGAATAAGGGTATATAAAAATGTAAAGGATGCAGTGGATGATGCATTGAAGATAAAAGGAAGTAATTCAAAAATTGTATATGTGCCCCATGGAACAGAGGTTGTGATATTATAATGGAGGTTTAAATGTTTTTTCTACCTTTTTCATTATTACTTTTTCTCTTTTTTATTCTTCTTTTACCTGTTCTTTTTTTCCTTTTTCAGGCAGGGATTGTTGCTCTTTCATTTTCAAGATTGGGTCTTACACCAACTCAAGGATTTCTCATTTTCTTTTTAAGTTTATCTCTTTCAACAGTAAATATCCCTATAAAGGAGTATACTGTCAGTGTTGAAGAGGAGTTTTTTATTCCTGATATTTTTAGATTCTTTTTCAATTTTCCAGATGTTTCAAAAAAGATTATTGCTGTGAATGTTGGTGGATGTTTAATTCCACTACTTTTATCAATCTATATTCTTCCACGACTCCCACTTTTACAAACACTTATTGCAACACTTCTTATGGTTTTTATTTCCTACTCATTTTCAAGATATATACCAGGAATAGGAGTGGTTTTACCTGCATTTATTCCTCCAATATTTGCAGCAACAATAGCACTTATTCTTGCTCCAAAAGGGTTATCCCCACTTCTTGCTTATTTTAGTGGAACAATAGGAACTCTTATTGGTGCAGATATACTTAATCTTCCTAAAATTATTTCTTCCTCTTTTAGAGGTGTTATGAGTATAGGAGGAGCAGGGGTATATGATGGAATCTTCCTTGTTGGTATTATAGCACTTCTTCTTGCTTAAATTTTTTGTTATAATTTAAAACATGATTTTCCTTCTCTTTGTTTCTGTCTTATTCTCAAAGGATTATGAGGAGATAGAAAAGAGACTTTCTTCAAAAAGGAATTATGAAAGAAGGAAGGCAGTTTATCTTTTAAAAGGTGATACTTCACCTGTTGCAATCCAGTTACTAAAAAGAGCAGTTGATGATAGGGATATTCTTACAAGTAGACTTGCTGTAAGTGCAATTTCACTTTCAAAATCAACTGAGGTATTCCATTTTCTTTTAACAAAATTCTCAACCTCAACAACCCCTGATATTGTAAGATCAGATATTGTGGCATCTTCAGTGAATTTTTCATCTGATACTGTAAAAGAATTTATAATTGAAGCGTTGAATGATAAATCACCTCTTGTTGTTAAACAGGCAATTAAGGTTGCTACAATTTTTAGATTTGAAGAGGCAAAGGATAAAATTCTTGATTTACTTAGTTCAGATGAAAAAGGAGTTCTTATAGAAGCAATAAAATCCTGTGCTGAGTTTCCTTTAAAGGAAGCAGAGAGAAAATTAAGGAAGATTTTAAAGAGTAAAAAGGATAGAGAAATAAGAATAGAGGCACTTCGTTCCTTAGAAAAGATAGGGACAGATTTTAAATTTTTTGCTAAACTTCTTGAAAAAGAGAAGGATGAGATGTTCTTTCTTGAGATTTCATTAGTTTTAGTAAAAAATGGATTTAGTGTTCCTGTTGATAAGATAATAGAGTATTCTTATTCATCTGATCCACTAATAAGATATAGTAGCGTTAAAGTTTTTGCCTATCTTATGGATAATGAGTTTGTTAAGAAAAGAGTTAAGGAATTGAAGAATGATGAGGATGAAAGAGTGAGGGGACTTGCAGGAGAACTTCTTGAAGGGGGTGAGTGATGAAGAGATTATTTTTCTTTTTTGTTTTATTTTCGTTTCTGTTCTCTGAAGATGATTTTGCAAAGTGGGTGAATCTTTTAAAAAGCACAGATGTTACAAAAAGAAGAATGGCAGCAAGAAGACTTGGAGAATTAAGGAATAGAAATGCAGTGCCACATCTTATAAAGGCATTGAATGATTTTGATCCTGGAGTAAGAACCGCTGCAGCAGATTCCCTTGGAATCTTAAGGGATAAAAGAGCAGTTAACCCACTTATTCAACTTCTTGATGACCCTGTAAGAAGTGTAAAGGTTTCAGCACTGATTTCCCTTGGATTTTTAAGAGCGAGGGAGGCGACAGATAAGATAATAGAGGTTTTTAATAATGAAAAGGATGAGTCAGTAAAAGTCACAGCAAGTAATGTTCTCGGAAGGATTGGGGATAAAAGATCTGTTCCTCATCTTGCAGGAGAACTTCTTAAGAATAAATCAGCAAGAATAAGGGCAAGTTGTGCATCAAGTCTTGGAATGATAAGAGATAAAGAAGCAGTAAAGTCATTAATAAAGGCATTAAAGGATGAGGATATTAGAGTAAAAGAGTTTACAATAATTGCTCTTGGAAATATTATGGATAAAAAGGCATTAAAGCCCCTTAAGAAGTTTTTTAAGGAAGAAAAGAATTTGAAACTGAAAATTCTTGCAGCAAACTCAATTGCAAAAATAGGAGAGAAGGAAGGATTACTTGATTTTGTTTTAGAGAATGCAAAAAATAAAGACCCGTATATAAGAAGGATTGCGTGTGAAACGATCGGGATTATTGGAAAGAAAAATGAAAAGGTTGTTGAGATTATAAAAGAACTTCTTGAGGATAAGGATAGAGGTGTAAAATATACTGCACAAAGGGTTGCTGGAATGCTTAAGATAAAGATTGAAAAAGAGAAAAAATGAGGATAATTGCTGATCTTCATATTCATTCAAAGTACTCAAGGGCAACATCCCGTAATATGGAAATTCCAACAATTTCAAAATATGCAAAAATGAAAGGAATAGGAATTGTTGCAACAGGAGATTTTACTCATCCTCTCTGGATGGAGCATTTAAAGGAAAATCTTGAATATAAAGGGAAAGGGGTTTATGAGCATAATGGAGTTTATTTTATTCTTTCAACAGAAGTATCATGTATATATTCTCAAAAAGGAAAAACTTATAGAATTCATCATATAATTTATACTCCAACAATGGAAGAAGCAGAGGAGATTTCAAGATTTCTTTCCCATTATGGAAACTTGATGGCTGATGGAAGACCGATAATTTCTCTTGATTCAAAAACACTTGTTAAAAAGATAAAGAGTATTTCAAAAGATAGTTTCTTAGTTCCTGCTCATATTTGGACTCCATGGTTTTCACTTTTTGGTTCAAACAGTGGATTTGACAGTATTGATGAATGTTTTGATGATGCGGTGGAGTATGTTTTTGCACTTGAAACAGGACTTTCATCAGATCCTCCTATGAACTGGAAATGGTCAAAACTTGACAGATTTATTCTTGTTTCAAATTCAGATGCCCATTCACCTGATAATCTTGGTAGGGAGGCAAATATTTTTGAGTTAGATGAAATTAGTTTTTTTAAGATAAGGGATATTCTAAAAAATAAAGATAAAAAAGGATTTCTTGGAACAATTGAGTTTTTTCCTGAAGAGGGTAAATATCATTATGATGGACACAGAGAATGTGGAGTTTCTCTACATCCACTTGATACAAAGAAAAATAAAAATAAGTGTCCTCGCTGTGGAAAACCACTTACAATAGGTGTTTTAAACAGAGTTTATTCCCTTTCAGATAGGGACGAAAACTCAATTCCAGAGTATTTTCCTTTCAGGTATGTTATTCCTTTAAGAGAGATAATAGCTGAGATTGTCAAAGCGGATAAAGGAACAAAGAAGGTTAAGAATGAGTATGAAAAAATTGTTTCATCTTTAAAAAATGAATTTTATGTTCTTCTTGATGCAGATGAAAATGAACTTTATTCTGTTGATGAAAGAATTGGAGAAGCAATTATAAAAATGAGAAAGGGAGAGGTTGAAAAAATTCCTGGATATGATGGAGTTTTTGGAAAGATAAAGGTTAAACTTGAGGATAAAGAGGAAACTCAACCAACACTTTTTTAAGATGAAGTATAAGAAAGAAAGCGGTTTCCCCCTCGGGGGACGCTCGCGAGTGTGGCTCGCTCTCTTCAGCGCCTGCCTGCCGGCAGGCAGGGTAGAAAGCACCATGTCCTCGGACGTAAAGCCCCCTCAGGAGAAACCGCTCTCCTTATACTGTCGCTCTGTCAGACTGTCGCACTGTGTGCGTCCTCGCTCGCAAAGCCTTTTTCAGGGAAGGTAACGTCAATAATTTTGTGTAATTTCATAGGGGCTATTCCTCTGCCTATTTAAGTTAGGGTGAAAAATTGATAAAATTAAAATTAGTGGAAGGGATAAGAAGAATCAGTTTCTTTTTCTTTTTTCTTTCAAATATTTTTTCTCAAAATCAGGAACAAATCAGGAGGGAATAGAATGAGGAAGATGATATTAATTTTAATGATGATTTTAATAACGAGCAAAGTAGAAGCAATTGAATTTTTAATAAGGGGTAGGGTATAGATCCTGAGAAGATAGATAAGTGGATACTGGATTTTTATGCAGGAGAGCGAACGGGATTTATAGAACCAGCAGTTGGAGAGGTTAAACCGGTATATACTTGTTACAGTATAGAAGGGGTAGATTTTAATTTAAATATCAGTGAGAGTCAGGAGATGGAGATAACAGGACCTACAGGATATATTTCAAATAATCAGCCATCAGTAAGTGGGAGTGTAACCTCAACAGGAGGAAATATCACAGGAGTATATGGGAGATACGGTAGTGGGAGAAGCAGCTGGATGTTAGCAACACCTGTTGATGGAACATTTGATAGTCCTTATGAGGAGTTTGTTTATACAGTACTAGGACCATTGTTGGATGGAGAACACATCATAGAGATAAAATCTCTGAATGAGGTTGGAGAGAAAGATGCAGTGCTCTATGCAGTGTAGGGGGGATAAAGTAAAATTAAGGTGAAAGATAAGAGAAATATCAGATGGAGGGGAAAATGAAGAAGATGATATTGATTTTAATTAGTTTGATATTGGTGATACCGATTTATGCTGAAAAGAAGGATAAAAAAGAATTGCCGGAAGAAGCAAGTGAGAAGGTGCAAAGCAAAGGCAAAATATTAGGTCCAAATATTATTTTAAAAGATGATAAATTAATCATCGGAAACAGGATTATAAAATTTGATAAATTGGATAATAAGTATTACATTTCAAATAATAAAAAATACATTGCTGTTAAAAGTGTAATTCGCACTAAATCTATCACTCTTTATGATAACGAGGGAAATATACTATGGGAAAGAAAATATA
>QMOP01000089.1 GCA_003650255.1 Caldisericota bacterium | reverse complement strand
TTTTAAAGGAGGGAGATATGGAAACTAAAGCAATTGATGGAAACACTGCTGCAAGTTACATCGCTTATGCTTTCAGTGAGGTTGCTGCAATATATCCCATAACACCTTCCTCTCCAATGGGAGAACTTGCTGATGAGTGGAGTGCAAAAGGAAAAAAGAATATATTTGGAGAGCCAGTAATTGTTGTTGAACTTCAGTCAGAGGGAGGGGCAAGTGGAGCAGTTCATGGTTCTTTGACTGCAGGAGCACTCACAACAACATTTACTGCATCTCAAGGGTTGATGCTAATGATTCCAAACATGCATAAGATTGCAGGAGAACTTTTGCCAACTGTCTTTCATGTTTCTGCAAGGTCTCTTGCATGTCAATCACTTTCAATATTTGGAGACCATTCAGATGTTATGGCTGTAAGAAACACTGGTTTTGCTCTTGTTGCTTGTTCAAATCCGCAGGATGTTCATGATTTAGCAGTTGTGAGTCATCTTGCAACACTTGAATCAAGGGTTCCATTTCTCAACTTTTTTGATGGTTTCAGAACATCACATGAGGTTCAGAAGGTTGAACTTTTGTCTTATGATGAATTGAGAGAGTTATTTGACAAGAAATTTTTACTTGAATTCAGAAAAAATGCTTTATCTCCTGAAAGACCAAGGGTAAAAGTAGGAGCAGAAAATCCAGATGTATATTTTCAGGGAAGGGAAACAGTAAATCCATTTTATTTGAGAGTTCCAGAAATTGTTAAAAAATACATGAAAAAAGTTGGTGAGAAAACAGGAAGATTTCATGGACTTTTTGAATATTTTGGAGACCCTCATGCAGAGAAAATTATTGTTATTATGGGGAGTGGAGCAGATACAGTTGAGGAGGTTGTAAATTATCTTTGTAAAGCAGGAGAAAAAGTAGGGGGAATAAGGGTTCATCTTTACAGACCATTTTCGGTTGAGGACTTTTTGTCTGTTCTACCAAAGAGTGTAAAAAAGATTGCTGTCCTTGATAGAACAAAAGAACCAGGTTCTATTGGAGAGCCACTTTATCTTGATGTTGTTGCAGCAACAAAAGGAATGGATATTGAGGTTTATGGAGGAAGATATGGGCTTTCTTCAAAGGAGTTTAATCCTCCAATGGTAAAAGCGGTCTTTGATTTTCTTGATGAAAAGCCGTTTCATGGATTTACAGTTGGAATAGAGGATGATGTTACAAAAAAATCAGTAAAAGTAAAAAATGATATTTTCACAGAGCCGGAAGGAACAATAAAGTGTAAATTCTGGGGATTTGGTTCTGATGGAACAGTTGGAGCAACAAAGAATGCTATTAAGATAATAGGAGACAATACTGACCTTAATGTTCAGGGATTCTGGGAGTATGATGCAAAGAAATCAGGAGGGTATACAATATCATACTTAAGATTTGGAAAAGGTAGATTTTCTCCATATCTTCCAACAAAATTTAATTTTATTGCACTTCATAAACCATCCTACATAGGAATGTATGATGTTCTTGCTGGAATTGAGGAAGGAGGAGTTTTTCTTCTTAATGCTCCTTGGAAAGGGGAGGAGGTTTTTAAAAATTTTACTAAAAAGATGCAGGATGAAATCATAAAGAAAAAAGTTAAACTTTATGTTCTTGATGCTTTTAAAATTGCAAGAGAAACAGGACTTGGTGGTAGAATAAATACTGCAATGCTTGCAGCATTTTTTAAGGTCTCAGGAGTTTTACCAGAAAAAAAAGCAATAGAACTTCTTAAAGATGCAACAAAAAAGACATATATGGCAAAAGGAGATAAGGTTGTTGAAGCAAATATGAAATGTATTGACATGGCTTTGAATGAAATAGAAGAGGTAAGGATTCCTGAGAAGGTTGAAGTATTTAAAGAGGAGAAGAAGATAATTAAAGAGAATGCAACAGATTTTGAAAAAGAGATTATTGGACCTGTTATGAAATTAAAAGGAAACAGCATCCCTGTTTCAAAAATGACAATTGATGGAAGTGTTCCTTCAGGAACAAGCAGGATTGATAAAAGATGGATTTCTGATTTTGTTCCAAGATGGATTCCAGAGAAATGTATTCAGTGCAATCAGTGTGTATTTGTCTGTCCCCATGCTGTTATAAGATCAAAACAGATTCTTCCAGAGGATTTAAGAAATGCACCCGAAGGATTTACAACAATAGAATCAAATACCAAGAATGATAAAAACCTTCAGTATAGAATTCAGGTATATATAGGATACTGCACTGGATGTGCAAACTGTGTTAATACATGTCCAAAAGGAGCATTAGAGATGGTTCCAGTTGAGGAAGAGATAAAAAGGGGAGAGGATGAAAAAGCAGAATTCTTTGATTTGCTTCCTGACAATGTTATAGATGGAGTTAAAAAGGCGACAATAAAGGGAGTTGGATTTTTGAAACCACTTTTTGAGTTTCATGGTGCATGCGGTGGTTGTGGAGAGGCAACGTATATAAAGATTGCAACACAACTTTTTGGTGATAATATGATTATTGCAAATGCAACTGGATGCTCTTCAATTTATGGTGGAACATTCCCAACAATTCCATATACAAAAACAAAGGATGGCAGAGGTCCGTGCTGGGCAAATTCACTATTTGAGGACAATGCTGAATATGGGTTTGGAATGCGACTTGCTGTAAATGCCATGAGAAAGGAATTAAAGGATTTAATTGATAAAGTTATTGAGGGTAATATAAGTAAGGATTTAAAGGATGCACTTTTGAAGGCGAAAGAACTATGGGAAGAAAGAAATGAGGAGGCAAAAGAGAATCAGAAAAGAATAAAGGAAATTTTAGAAAGTGAAATTGAGAATGCAACACCTGATTTAAAGGAGTTACTGATTGAGATGAAAAATTTAAGTGATTATTTTGTTGATAAAAGTATATGGTGTATTGGAGGTGATGGTTGGGCTTATGATATTGGGTATGGTGGACTTGACCATGTTCTTGCTTCTGGACTTGATATAAATATACTTGTTCTTGATACAGAGGTTTATTCAAACACAGGAGGACAGGCATCAAAAGCAACACAACTTGGTTCAAGTGCAAAGTTTGCTGTTGCAGGAAAAGAATTTAAGAAGAAGGATTTGGGATTGATGCTTATGAGTTATGGTTACGTATATGTTGCAAGTTGCGCAATAGGAGCGAATAAACAGCAGTATCTTAATGCTTTAATTGAAGCAGAGTCATATAGAGGTCCTTCAATTATAATATGCTATTGTCCTTGTATAAATCATGGACTTGATATGAGTAAATCAGTTTATGAGGAGAAACTTGCTTGTGATTGTGGATACTGGTTGCTTTATAGATATGATCCTCGGCTTAAAAAGGAAGGAAAAAATCCACTTCGTCTTGATTCAAGAGAACCTAATGGAAAGTTTCAGGAGTTTATAAGAAGTGAGGTAAGATTCAGTTCCGTTAAGAAACTTTTTCCTGAAAGGGCAGAGGAACTTTTCAAAAGGGCAGAAGAGGCAATGCTTGAGAGATATCAGTTTTATAAAAAATTAGCATCTATGTAATGGAGGAAGTATGAAGAAATATAAGGTTGGGGTTGTAGGAGCAACTGGTGCAGTTGGAAGGGAGATGATAAGGGTTCTTGAAGAACTTAATTTTCCTGTTGAGGATTTGCGACTTTTTGCCTCTGAAAGGTCAAGAGGTAAAAAATTACTTTTCAAAGATAAAGAGATTGAGGTTGAAGTTCTTGAAGAGAAAATTCTTGATGAGTTTGACAGAGAAATCATTTTGATGAGTGCAGGTGCTTCAATTTCAAAGGAATGGGCTAAAAGATTTACTCAAAAACGTTGTTTTGTTATAGACAATTCAAGTGCATGGAGAATGGATAAAGATGTTCCTCTTGTTGTTCCAGAGGTTAATCCACACACTTTAAGTAAGGATAAAAAACTTATAGCAAATCCTAATTGTTCAACAATTCAGATGGTTCAGGTTCTTGCTCCAATTTACAGGGTTAATAGAATTAAGAGGATAATTGTTTCAACATATCAGGCAGTAAGTGGTGCTGGCTGGAAAGCAGTTGAAGAATTGAAAAGTCAACTTAAGGAGATTGTTGAAAGTGATTTTGAGAAAAAAATTCTTCCAAGAACAAGGATAAAGGTTTTTCCTCATCAGATTGCTTTAAATGTGATACCACAGATAGATATTTTCCTTGAAAACTCCTATACAAAAGAAGAGATGAAAATGGTGAATGAAACAAGAAAGATTCTTGAGGATAATGATATTAAGATTTCTGCAACATGTGTGAGGGTTCCTGTGTTGAGAGGACATTCAGAAGCAGTTACAGTTGAACTTGAAAATAAGATGAGTGCAGATGAGATTAGGGAAATTCTTTCAAAAGTAGAAAATGTTATTCTTATTGATGATTTATCAAATCTTAAATATCCTCTACCAATAGAAGCAGATGGTAAGTTTGAGACATTTGTTGGAAGAATTAGAGAGGATTTGGCATTTGAAAATGGAATAAATATGTGGATTGTATCTGATAACCTTTTAAAAGGAGCAGCACTTAATGCAGTTCAGATTGCTTTTAAATTAATAGAGAAGAATATAGTATAAAAACAAAAACAGCTCATTGGCAAAAAATGTGCCAATAAGGAGGGTGGTTTTCCCCTCAGGGGACGCTCACGTGTGTGGTTCGCTCTGCTCGCTGCGGTGGAATGCCTAATGTCCTCGCTCGCAAAGCCCCTTCGGGAAAAACCGCCCACCATTCGCAATTTGCCATTCGCCATTCGCTATTCACTATTAACAAAATCTCAGGCACTATTTTTGCCACAGAACCAAATCAAATTGTATGAATATTAAGTTGTGTATTCAGTTTAAGGGAGATAAATTTTTTGGTTTCCAGAAACAGAAAAACAAAAGGACAGTTCAGGGAGAGATAGAGAAAGCACTTAAAAGGATTTTTAAAAAAGAGATAAAAACTACTGGCTGTTCAAGGACAGACAGAGGAGTTCATGCAAAGGAGTTTGTTCTTAATTTTAAAATTGATAAGTTGAGGTTTGATTTAAAAAGTTTAATAAATGCAATGAATTATTATCTTCCAGAAGATGTAAGGGTTTATAAAGCTGAAGAAGTAAGAGAGAATTTCAATTCAAGGTATATGGCAAAATATAAAATTTATAGATATTATGTTTATAATAGAAAAATTCTTTCTCCATTTTTGAAAGGTTTTGTTTACCACTTTCCATATAAACTTGATTTTAAAAAAATGGAGAATTCTTTAAAATATTTTGTAGGAGAAAAAGATTTTAAAAATTTCTCAGTTAAGGGAGAAAAGAAGAATACTATATGTAAAGTTTCTCATATCAGGATAAGAAAGAAAGGAGGACTTTTTTTTATTGAGATAAAGGCAGATAGATTCTTATATAAAATGGTAAGAAAAATTGCAGGAACAATACTTATGATAGGAAGAGGGAAAATAAAAGTTGAAAATATAGAGAGAATTTTTGAAGGAATGGTAAAATCAGGTGATGTTCTTCCTCCAGAAGGACTTTATCTCTGGAAAGTAATATATTAATTACCAATTCAAACTGGCTCCAACTGAAAATACAAGAAAATTAGTTTTTACTCCTTCAAGGTCATCAGATGAGTAATAGTAAGTCCCATCAATAACAATGTGAATTATTGAGTTAGAAAAGAGATCAATACCAAAATTTAAAATAGGAAATCCCACAGAATGATATACTTCAAAAACTTTATCATCTTGATTCCAGATTCTATACCTTGAAAATCCTATCCCCAAATAAGGTGAGAAATAGTTGTAATAGTTATAATGGTATTTTATAAAAAGATTTAATTCATATTTTATCTCCCTGTCTATTTCATAAGAGAAAACTTCTAAGGTCTCGTATTTTATTGAGGCTTCATATGAAGCAGAAGAATCTATATATTTTTTTATTCCACGTCTTACATTGCATGCTTCCACTGAAATGCTAAATCCTTTAGAGTTTATAAATTCAAAATAACAAGATTTACTTAAGGTTCGTTTTTTATCGGGTGTCCATATAAAATATTTCCCTCCTATACTCCATTTTTTTCTTCTTTTTCAGTATTTTAAAAAGTCTCTTTTTTTTACA
>QMOP01000088.1 GCA_003650255.1 Caldisericota bacterium | reverse complement strand
TTATAGGAGAAAATCCAGTTTTCATATATTCAGTTATGTTTAAAAACATATTTTCAAACTTATACGGAATAGGGCAGGTTCTTTTCAAAGCAACACCTTTAATATTTGCTGGTCTTGGTGTTGCAATTGCTTTTAAAGGAGGAATATTTAATATTGGTGGAGAGGGACAGATTTATATGGGAGCATTGCTTACTGCTATTACAGGTATTTATCTAAAACTTCCTGCATATATTCTTTTGCCTCTTTCAATAATTGCTGGATTTATTGGTGGTGGAATATGGGGATTAATTCCAGGATACTTTAAGGCAAAATATAATGCACATGAGGTTATAACAACAATAATGTTAAACTTTATAGCAATAGCAATAACAAATTATCTTACCTCTGGCATAATAAATGTTCCAGAGACAGTAAGAACAAAAGAGGTCAGTTGTTTTATTCCAAGAATAGAGGATTTTTTCCCTCAATTTAAGGGTTCTGCTTTAAATTTAAGTTTTTTTATAGCAATTTTACTTGTAATTTATTTCACATATTATCTTTACAGAACAAAAAGTGGATTTGAATTAAGGGTTCTTGGAGAAAGCATTGATTGTGCTGAATATTCAGGGGTAAATATTAAGAAGAAAATCATAAGCACAATGTTTCTATCAGGAGGGTTATGTGGACTTGTTGGAATAAATTTTGTTCTTGGTTATAAACATTATTTTGAACAAGGATTTTCTGGAGGTGCTGGATTTATGGCAATTGCAGTTGCTCTTCTTGGAAACAATACTCCTTTTGGCGTGTTTTTTGCTTCACTTTTATTTGGAATTTTAAGTTTTGGAGGTTTGATCATAAATGCCTATGTTCCAAAAGAACTTGTTGATATACTTCAGGCAGTAATTATTTTGAGTGTTATAAGTTTTAGAGAGGTTTTTAAAAGATGATAATCCTGCAGACATTAAGGATTTCAATTCCTTATATACTTGCCTCAAATGGAGGAGTTTATTCTGAAAGGAGTGGAATTGTAAATATTGCTCTTGAAGGAATGATTTTAATGGGAGCATTCACAACAGTTATTGTTTCCTGGTATACAAATAGTTTCTTTTTAGGAGTTCTTGGTGGAATTCTTGGTGGAGCATCTCTTGCTTTAATACATGCATTTGTATGTATTCAGTTTAAGGTCAATCAGATAATATCTGGACTTGCAATAAACATTTTAAGTTTTGGACTTACAAAGTTTATTTTAAAGATTATATTTCATTCCTCCTCAAATTCAGAAAGGATAGGTGTTTCCATGCCTTCATTTCTTGGGGTTCCTGTTTTGATTTATATTACTCTTTTGATAGTTATTTTAAACCATATAATAATAAATAAAACAAAGTTTGGACTTCATTTAAGAAGTGTTGGTGAAAATCCCCTTGCATGTTCAACCCTTGGAATAAATGTCTATCTTATAAAATATATAGGAGTTATTACATCAGGAATTTTATGTGGACTTGCTGGAAGCTGGCTTGCACTTGACCAGCATCAGTTTGTTGAAGGGATGTCAGGAGGAAGGGGATTTATTGCTCTTGCAGCACTCATTTTTGGTAGATGGACTCCATTAGGTGCATTTCTTGCTTCCCTTTTATTTGGTTTTGCTGAAAGTATTCAGATATATCTTCAGACAGTTGGTTTAAAAATTCCAACTCAATTTATCCAGATGATACCATATCTACTTACAATAATAGTCCTTGTTGCAATACGTGGAAAATACAGACCACCAAAATCCCTCGGAATTCCATTTTGAAATTAGACTACCTTTTCTACTTTATTTAAACAGCCAGTGCAGAGGTATGCTCTTATCTTTTTTCCCTGATATTTGAATCTTACTTTTTTCAAGTTTGGAAGGAATCTTCTCTTTGTTCTTCTATTTGAGTGACTGACATTACACCCTGTAAGAGGTTTTTTACCGCAGATATAACAAACTCTTGCCATTTTACTTCAAACTTAGTAAAATTCTTGATAATTATAAGTAAAGAAAAATTTTTTGTCAAGTGTTTTGGCTCATTGACAAAAAGTGTGCTATAGTGGAAAAGTGGTTTTTCCCCTCGGGGGACGCTCGCGTATGTGGCTCGCTCTACTCGCTGCGGTAGAATGCAACAAGTCCTCGCTCGTAAAGCCCCCTCGGGAAAAACCACCTACTATTTGCTATTTTTTGAGGAGGTGAGAAAATGATTGAAGTTACAAAAGAGAATTTTGATGGAGAGGTTTTAAATGAGAAGATTCCTGTTTTTGTTGATTTCTGGGCTGAATGGTGCACTCCATGTCATATGATTGCACCGATTTTTGAAAAACTTTCAAGTGAGTATGAAGGAAAGGTAAAGTTCTGTAAAGTAAATGTTGACAATTCTCCAGAACTTGCATCAAGATTTGGAATTCTTGGTATTCCAACACTCATTCTTTTTAAGGATGGAGAAGAAAAGGAAAGGCTTGTTGGAGTTCAGAGTGAGGAGAAGTTAAGAAGTGTTCTTGATAAGTATGTATAGAAGTTGTTATTGTGGAGATATAAATAAGGAGTCCCTTGATAAAGAGGTTATTCTTTCTGGATGGGTAGATACAAAAAGGGATCATGGAGGGGTTGTTTTTATTGATTTAAGAGACCATACAGGAATTGTTCAGGTTGTTTTTGGAAGAGAGAAAATAAGCAAGGAGTTAATTGAACTGGCGAAAAAACTAAAGAGTGAGGATGTTATAAAGGTTGAAGGGATTGTAAAAAGAAGGCCCGAAGGAACAGAGAATCCAAAATTAAAGACAGGGGAATTTGAGATTCTTGGAAGAAAGATTCAGATTCTTAATCAATCAAGAGAACTTCCTTTTCTTCCAGAGGATAATACACCTGCAGGTGAGGATATAAGGATGAAGTTTAGATATATTGATTTAAGAAGACCTAAGATGCAGGATATTTTCAGGAAAAGGTCAGAACTTTCAAGGTTCACAAGGGAGTTCTTTTATAAAAATGGGTTTGTTGAGGTTGAGACACCTTTTCTTACTCTTTCAACGCCAGAAGGAGCAAGGGATTATCTTGTTCCATCAAGGATTTATCCTGGAAAGTTTTATGCTCTTCCACAATCTCCACAACTTTTTAAACAAATCTTAATGATTTCCGGATTTGACAGATATTTTCAGATTGTAAAATGTTTCAGAGATGAGGATTTAAGGGCTGATAGACA
The DNA here is from genome assembly GCA_003650255.1 of Caldisericota bacterium. Taxonomy (GTDB): domain Bacteria; phylum CG03; class CG03; order B21-G15; family B21-G15; genus B21-G15. Next base: position 2,954 of record QMOP01000088.1, on the reverse strand, counting down.
GCCGGAATTCACACAGATTGATATTGAGATGGCTTTTGTTGATAAAGAGGATGTTATGAATGTTGTTGAGGAGTATATTTATGAGGTTTTTAAAAAATTTAAAGGAGTTGAACTCAATAGACCTTTTGAGAGGTTGAATTATGATGATGCAATTTTATATTATGGGACTGATAAACCTGATTTAAGAATTCCATATAAGATTTTTGATGTAACAGATATTTTTAGAGATACTGAATTTTCTGTTTTTAATAAGACAATAAAAAATGGTGGAATTGTAAGGGTTTTAAAGGTTGATGGAGGAGATAAACTTTCAAGAAAAGAGATTGAGATTCTTACTGGATTCGTTTCAAATTTTGGGGCAAAAGGACTTGCTTGGATGAAGTATAGAGGGAAGTTTGAGTCATCAATTGTAAAGTTTTTTTCTGAGGTTGAACTTATGAAATTAAAGGAAAGAGTAAAAATTGTTGATGGAGATATACTGTTTTTTGTTGCTGATAAAGAAAAGATTGTTCTTGATTCTCTTTCAAATTTAAGAGCAAAGGTTGTAGAATTTTTAGATTTTAAGTTAAATGGGTTTTACCCTGTTTGGATTGTTAATCCTCCACTTCTTGAATATAGCGAGGAAGAAAAAAGATATGTATCAGTTCATCATCCATTTACAATGCCTGAGGATGAAGAGGCAGTATTCAATAAGGATAATAAATCCTGTAAAGCAAAAGCATATGACCTTGTTATAAATGGAGAGGAGATTGGTGGTGGTTCAATAAGGATACATAAAAGGGATTTACAGGAAAGAGTTTTTGAAATTCTTAAAATACCAAAAGAAGAATATGAAAAAAGGTTTTCATTTTTACTTGAGGCACTTTCATCAGGAGCACCTCCTCATGGAGGGTTTGCTTTTGGATACGATAGGTTATGTATGATTTTATTTGATGCAAATACAATAAGGGATGTTATTGCATTTCCAAAAACCCAGAAGGCAATCTGTCTTTTAACAGGTGCTCCGATGGAAGTTGGGGAAAGGCAGATTAAGGAACTTGGTATTGAAATAAGTAAGGAATTTGATGTATAATAAAAAGGAGGGAGGTTATGAGAAGGTTGAGTTTTTTGTTATGTTTAATTTTTGTATTTTCTTGTGCAAAGAGGGGTATCTCTCCTCTTGAAGAGGCAAGACTTGAAGCGCAGGAAGCAATAAATAATGCAGAATCAAAGATAGAGGAACTAAAAAGTATAGGAGGAGATATAACAGAACCGCAGAGTTTACTTGATGAGGCAAAAAAACTTTTTGAAGAGGGAAAGTATAAAGAGGCAAAGGAGAAAGCAATTAAGGCATATAATGTTGCAAGTAAACTTTATGATGAAATAATAGAAGCAAGAAAAAAGTTAGAGGAGATGGCAAAAAAGGAAGAAAAGAGCAAACTACCCACTACATATACTGTTGGAACTTGGGAAAAAGACAGGGATTGTTTGTGGAATATTTCAAAGAAGAAGTATATTTATAATGACCCTTGGAAGTGGAAAAGAATTTATCAGGCAAATAAGAATAAGATAAAGAATCCAGACTTAATTTATCCGGGGCAGGTTTTAAAAATACCAAGGTAAATTGGCAAAGAAATATTTTCATCCAAAATCAAGTGAAGAACTCATAGAACTTGCAGGACCATTAAATAAGTTTTTTATGTTTCTTGAGGAATCATACAGGGTTAGAATTAATCTTTCAAGAGGGAGGGTTGAGATTAAGGGAAAAAAGGAGAATGTTGAAGAGGTTTACAGGATTTTGAAGGAGAAGCAGAAGAAGATTCAACAGGGAGAAAAGGAGAATCTTGATGAGATAGTGGTCTATAAGGAAAAAGAGATAAAGGACGAGAATTCACTTTTCATAACATATACTGGAAAACCAATAAAGGCGAAATCTCCACATCAGAGAGAGTATATAAGAGCAATTGAAAAGTATGATATAACATTTGCAATAGGACCTGCTGGAACAGGAAAAACATTTCTTGCTGTTACAATGGCTTTGAAATATTTAAACAGTGGAAGTGTTCAGAGGATTATTCTTTCAAGACCAGTGGTTGAGGCAGGGGAGAAACTTGGTTTTTTACCAGGGGACTTTTATGAAAAGATAAATCCATATCTTGCTCCACTTTTTGATGCCTTTTTCCTTCTTCTTGGGCCTGGAGTTTTTCAGAGATACAGAAAAGAAGGTTTGATAGAAATAATACCTCTCGCTTATATGAGAGGAAGGACACTTGAAAGTGCTTTTGTTATTCTTGATGAGGCGCAGAATGCAACAAGGGACCAGATGAAGATGTTTCTTACAAGAATTGGAAATGATTCAAAGGTTGTGATTACCGGAGATGTAACACAGGTTGACCTTGAGAAGAAGCATCGATCAGGACTTATTCATGCTGCAAAGGTTTTGAAGGGAATAAGGGGAATAAAATTTGTGTATTTTTCAGAAAGGGATGTTGTAAGGCATCCTCTTGTAAAAAAAATTATAAAGGCGTACGAGAAAGAAAGTGAGGGATAAGATAAGATCATATCTTGGAAATCTTTTTGAGAGATGGGCTAAATCTCTTAAAGAGGAAAAAAGAAGGGTAAGGGAGAGGAAACCTTTTTCAATTCCAACTCCACTTGTTATTTTTCTTATTTATCTTCTATTTTTGTGGTTTTCCATTATTGAATTGAAGGGAAAACCATTTTTGTTAATTTTACTTTCATCTACATTATTTTTCATTATATCCGGAAAAATTCTTGCAAGTTTTTTTCCAGAACTTAAAAATGAGGGAAATAGAGTAACATTTATAGGTTCTGTTATTACCCTTACATTTATCCTCATAGAAATTTTTAAAATTTATAACTTAAATTCATTTATAATTGTTCCTGTTCTTGGAACCATTCTTATAACAATTTTGCTTAGTTTTGGTGAGGGTGTATTTTTTTCTGTTTTTTCA
>QMOP01000087.1 GCA_003650255.1 Caldisericota bacterium | reverse complement strand
GGAGGTGGTTGTTATGCCGAGAAAAGCAAGTGAATTCAAGTTTAAGGATGCATACAAAGGGCATGAAATGACATTAAAGGTTGTTCCTGTTGAAAAATTATCTGTAATTTCATGGCAGAGAAAACCAAGTGAAGCACATGTTAAACATCTTGTAAGTTCAATGGAAAGGATAGGATATCTTGTTCCTGTTATTGTTGTTCCTGACAATAAAGCAAAGGATACATACCTTATAATTGATGGACAGCACAGATTTCTTGCAGCAAAACGTCTTGGAATTGAAAAGCTTCCAGTTATTATTGTTCCTGAGGAATTTTCACAGCTCATGATGAATTTTAACATTGAGAAGGAATTGAATATTAGGGAAAAGGCATATGTAGGACTTTCTGTTTACAGGGACTGGCTTGAGAAGAATCCTGACATAATAGAGCAGGATCCAGAGATTTTCGATTCAATTGAAAATGCTCATTATGTAACTCTTGGTCTTGGATATGAAAAGGATGAGAAACTTGTTGGAAGCGCGCTTGAAAGAATACTGAAGAAATGTGATTTCTTTCTTGATAAGAGAATTGCTGATGCATATAAAGAGAGAGAGGAAAGGGCTGAGAGGGTTGTGAGAATCAACAGTTTGATGAAGGAGATATCTGAGAAACTTAAAGAGATGGAGAAGTGGCATCCATATGTATATGCACAGATTATTTCATGGGCTAATCCATATAAGAGAAAGAGAATTGGAATTGATTTTGAAGATATGATTTCTCAGGTTACTGCAAGGCTTGAGGAAGCAGTTAATAATCCAGAGGAAATATTGAAACACGTTGAATTTGAATAATTCTTAATGAAAAAAATTGGTCTTGTAGCAGGAAACGGAAAATTTCCAGTATATTTTGCTAAAGAGGCATCTAAGAAAGGAATAGATATTTATTCAGTCCTTCTGGAGGATGAGGCAGATAGGAATATTGAAGGGATTGTTAAAAATTATATATGGCTTTCTCCTGGAAAACTTTCCGGAATATTAAAATTTTTTAAAAAAAATGGAATTAAAGAGGTTGTTCTTGCAGGACAGGTCAAGCACAGGAAATTATTTGAAATAAGACCTGATGTAAGGGCAATGAAACTTCTGTTTTCAATAAAGGATAGGAAGGCAGATACAATTCTTAAAGCACTTACAGATGAGTTTAAAAAGGAGGGAATAAATATTCTTTCTTCAATAACATTTTTAGAGGATAAACTTGTAAAGGAAATGGTTTATACAAAGAAAAGACCATCAAGAAAAGATTATGAGGATATAGAGTTTGGATATAGAATTGCAAAGAAGATTGGAGAGGTGGATATTGGACAGACAGTTGTTGTGAAGGAAAAGGCAGTTATTGCGGTAGAGGCAATGGAAGGAACTGATGAGTGCATAAAAAGGGCAGGAGAGATAACTAATGAATTTACTGTTGTTAAAACTGCAAAGCCAAAACAGGATTTAAGATTTGATGTTCCTGTTATAGGAAAAAGAACAATAGAGGTTCTTATTAAAGCAAAAGGAAAGGTTCTTGCAGTTGAAGCAGGAAAAACACTTTTCTTTGATGAAGAAGAGGCAGTTGATATTGCAGATAAAAATGGAATTATAATTGTTGGAGTGAAATATTGAATAAATTAAGAGTTTCAGTAATTGGGGTTGGAAAACTTGGAAGTATCCATACAAGAATTTATAATGAACTGGAAAATACCTTTCTTACTTCTGTTGTTGATATAGATGAGGAAAGAGCAAAAGAGATTTCAAAAAAATATAATATCAAGTATTTTACAGATTATAAAAAGGTAGAGGATGTTGATGCTGTAAGTATCTGTGTTCCAACCCCTCTTCATTTTGAGGTTTCAAAATATTTTCTTGAAAATGGAGTTCATGTTCTTGTTGAAAAACCAATATGTAAGTCCCTTAAGGAGGCAAGAATATTAAATGAAATTTCAAAAGAGAATAATCTTGTTCTTCAGGTTGGGCATATTGAGAGATACAATCCTGCTGTAAGGAAGGCATTTGAGTTTGTGAAAAGTCCAAGATATATTGAAGCCCACAGAATAAGTTCCTATGATCCGAGAGTTTCAGATACTGATGTTATACTTGATTTAATGATTCATGACATTGACATAATTCTTTATCTTGTTAATTCAAAAATCGTTTCATTTGATGCTGTGGGAACAAAGGTTATATCAGGTAATACCGATATAGCATGCTGTTATATGAGATTTGAAAATGGTTGTTATGTAAATATTATGACAAGCAGATTGAGTATGAAGAAGTTAAGAAAAATAAGGATATTTCAGGATGATTCTTATATTTCCCTTAACTATGCAAGACCTTCATTAAAAGTTTATATGAAGAAAAAAGAAAAGATTGAATCTTTGAAGGATATAAAGATTGTTAAAGTGAAACTTGAAAAAAGAGAACCACTCAAAGATGAGATAAGTGATTTTGTTGATGCCTGTATTAAAAGGAGAAAACCGTCTGTTAGTGGTGAAGAGGCTGCAACCTCTCTGGAAGTCGCTTTAAAAATAATAGATAAAATTGAGGGAAGAATCTAAAAAAGTTTTTATTTCCTGTGGAGAGATTTCAGGAGAGATACATGCAAGAAATCTTTCAAGACAATTTATTGAAAATGGTTTTGAGGTGTATGGAATTGGAGGAAAAGGTTTAGAAGATATAGGTGTGATTCTTGTTGAGGATGTAGTTTCAAAAAGCACCATTGGTTTTTTTGAGGCAATTAAGAATATATATTTCTTTAAGAAATTACTTAAAAAAATTGAAAAATTGTTTGATAAAGAAAAATTCTTATGTGTTATTCTTGTTGATTTCTGGGGATTTAATAAATTTGTTGGAAGAGTTGCAAAAAAGTATGGTTTACCTGTTTTTTATTACATATCCCCTCAGGTATGGGCGTCAAGAGAAAGAAGAATTATTGTGATGAAAAAATGGGTAAAAAAAATCTATGTTGCATTTCCATTTGAAGTTGAAATATATAAAAGATATGGGGTAGATGTTAGATTTTTTGGTCATCCACTCCTTGATGTTCTTCCAGAAGAGGGAGAGTTTTCTCTTGAGAAACTTAGAATTGGAATAATGCCTGGTTCAAGAAATCAGGAGATAAGAAAATTACTTCCTCTTTTTTTAAAAATTTGTGAAAGAATAAGAAAAGATTTTAAAAATTCAGAATTTTATCTTTTTAAAGTAAAAGGAATTGATTATTCCAGTTTTAAGATACCTGATTGTATAAATGTGGTGTATGATAATGATTATGAAACAAGGAGGAAACTAAACTTTTGTTTGTGTGCTTCAGGAACAGCAACCCTTGAAAATGCACTCCTTGGAATACCGATGGTAATTGTTTACAGGGTTTCTTTATTAACCTATTTTATTGCAAGAATGATTGTAAAGGTAAAGTTTATTGGAATGCCGAATATTCTTGCAGGAAGAGAGATTGTTCCTGAATTTGTTCAAGATATTGATGAAAATAAAATTTATGAAAAAGTGTATGAAATTTTGAGTAAAAGAGATAAAATTTTAAATATGAGGAAGGAATTATTAAGTTTGAGAAAAAATCTTGGCACTTCTGGTGTAGCGAGAAGAGTTTTTGAGGATATGATGAGAAGTTTATGAAGAAGGATACGCTTTTGAAACTTATTAGATTTGCACTTCCGTATAAGAAGAGGTTCATAGTTGCTTTAATTTCAATGATAATCGTTGGAGCACTTACAAGTGCTCTTGCGTATCTTGTCAAACCCGGAATAAATAAGGCATTTATAGAGAAGGATAAAAGGTTCCTTATAGTTATTTCAATAAGTGTTATTGTGATTGCCTTTATAAGAGGAATTTTTTCTTATATTCAAAATTATCTTATGGTATGGATTGGGCAGAGAGTTATAATGGATTTAAGAAATAAATTATATGAACATCTTCAAACCCTTTCCCTTGGTTACTTTATAACCCACAGAACAGGGAAACTCATATCACATCTTACAAATGATATGATGTATATTCAGAATGCAGTGACCTATGTTCCAGCGCATCTTATAAGAGATGGAACAACAGCAATATTTCTTACAGGTGTTATTTTTTATTTAAACTGGAAACTTGCTCTTCTTTCAATAATTGTATTTCCTCTTCTTGCATATCCTTTGAGGAAATTTTCAAGAAAGATGAGAAGAAGAAGTTATAGAGCACAGGAGGAGATGGCGAATATTTATAACCTTTTAAATGAAAAGATAACAGGAATAAAAATTGTGAAGGCATTCAGTCAGGAGGAAAGAGAAATTGATTTAATGAGGGATGCAAATAAAAGATTTTTTTCCTCTGTTATGAAACTTTTAAAAACAGCAATCCTTCAAAGACCGGTTATGGAATTTTTTACTTATACAGGCGCTTCTTTAGTCCTTCTTATAGGAGGGCTTGCGATAATAGAGGGAGAAATGGATGTGGGATCTCTTTTTTCATTTCTTGCAGCATTAAACCTTTTATATGCACCTTTAAAAAATTTCGCAAACGTGAATCAGGAAATTCAGCAGGCAATTTCAGCAGGAGAGAGAATTTTTGGAGTTCTTGAGACAGAAGCATATGTAAAAGATGTTGAAAATCCTATAGAGTTTAAGGAGTTTAAAAATGAGATTGTTTATGAGAATGTAAGTTTCAGTTATGCTTTAGAAAAGATTGATAAGGATTCTTTTAATATAGATTCAGTTGAACATGATTTAAAGAATATAAACATAAGGATAAAGAAAGGAGAAATGGTTGCTCTTGTTGGACCATCAGGGGGAGGAAAAACAACAATAGTTCATCTTTTATTAAGATTCTATGATCCAGTCAAAGGAAGAATACTTATAGATGGAATTGATATAAGAAATTTCAGTTTAAAATCTTTAAGAAGATCAATTGGATTTGTATCTCAGGATATAATACTTTTCAATGACACTGTGAAGAACAATATAAAGTATGGAAAACCGAATGCGAGTGATGAAGAGGTTGTAAATGCGAGTAAAGTTGCCTTTGCTGATGAGTTTATAAGGAAACTTCCATATGGATATGACACATATATTGGAGAAAGAGGAGTTAAACTTTCTGGTGGAGAGCGTCAAAGAATTGCAATAGCAAGGGCAATTCTTATAAATCCACCAATTTTAATTTTAGATGAGGCAACAGCATCCCTTGATGCAGAATCAGAGAGGATTGTTCAGGAGGCACTTGACAGAGTTTTAATAGGTAGGACAGCAATAGTTATTGCTCACCGTCTTTCAACAGTGAGAAAGGCAGACAAAATTTATGTTATAGATAAAGGAATGGTAGTTGAGGAAGGGAAACATTCAGAATTACTTGAGAAAGGAGGACTTTACAGGAGATTATATGAACTCCAGTTTAAAGATTAATTTTTCAGGGCCAGGAGAAATTATAAGAGGAAGAAATTTAAGGAAAGATCTAAATGTAAAATTAAAAGAGATTGGAGAGAAGGTTCTTGTTTTTGGACCTGAAGAGGTTTTTGAGAAACATAAAACCTATTTTAAAATTTCTCTTTCAAAAACGAAAAATTTTACCTGCTTTTTCAATGGAGAATGTTCTTATAGAGAGATTGAGAGGGTTGAAAAGTTCGGAAAGAAAAACTCTGTCGATGTTATCTTCTGTTTTGGTGGAGGTAAAGCAATTGATACAGGAAAATTTGTTTCTTACTTATTGAAGAAACCCCTTATTGTTCTTCAAACATCTTCTTCCACCTGTGCTGGATACTCTCATCATTCAGTTATCTACGAAGAAAACGGATCTTTTATTGAGGAAAAGGATACTAAAAATCCTGAATTTCTTTTTATTGATTATGATATCCTTATTGAAGAACCTCAAAACCTTTTTAGAGCAGGAGTTGCTGATGCTCTGAGTAAATTTTATGAATTGAGAAATGTAAAAGGTCCCCTTGCTGAACTTGGGATTGAGGTAAGTAAGAGGATTTATGTAAAGACAAATGCAATAGTCCTGAATGCTATGAATGACCTTCTTGCTAAAAGGATGAGTGAAGATGTTTTAAATATTTTTGACATATCAATTCTTTATCCAGGAATTGTTGGTTATCTTGGAGGAAAAATTTTAAGAGCAGGTCCTGCACATGCTTTTTCAAATGCAATAACAAAATTTATATC
>QMOP01000086.1 GCA_003650255.1 Caldisericota bacterium | reverse complement strand
GTAAAGAAGATATCCATCGCCAAAAATTACTGCTAAGACAATTGTAAAAATAACAAGAACAAGATTTATTATAAAAGAGATTCTAAAGTTCACTTTGATAACTTTGCAATATTCTCATCCTTTCCAGCAACTATAATAATATCATCCTCTCTAAACTTTATCTCGGGGTCAGGAACAGGGTCAAGCCTCTCAACGATTTCTCTCCTTCCTCCTTCATCAATCTGTGGTTCCTTCCTTTTAATGGCTACAACATTTACCTTATATCTTTTCCTTAAATCAAGTTCCTTCAATTTCTTTCCAATAAAAGCCTCTGGCACCTTAAGTTCAACAACACTATAACCCTCACTTAAAGATATCTGCTTGAAAACATCCCTCTCAACAAGAGATAAAGCAAATGCATCTGCAAACTCCTGCTCAACCTCAATAATTCTTGTAACCTCCAGTGCCTTCAGAATCTCCTTTTGAAGAGGAGAAACAGCCCTTGAAAATATCTTTGGAACACCAAGTTTTTTTAGAAGAATTGTAGCAAGGAGATTCTCCTCAACTGCTCCAATACAGACAATCCCAACATCTATATTCTCAACTCCAAATGATTTAAGTGCCTTATAATCCGTTGCATCAAGCCGTGCAGCAACCTCAACAAAATCCTTTATCTCCTCAACTAACCTTTCCTCTTTATCAACAGCAAAAACCACCCCTCCCCTTTTAGATATTGCCTTTGCAAGAGCAAAACCAAACCCACCAAGTCCAATAATTAAAAACTGCCTCTTCTTTCCCATAATATATAATTAAACAATTTATAATCTTAAGGTCAAGTTTTATTTGGCTCTGTGGCGAAAATGGTGCCTGGAATAGCGAATGGTAGGTGGTTTTTCCCGAGGAGGCTTTACGAGCGAGGACATGGGGCTTTCTACCGCAGCGAGTAGAGCGAGCCCCATACGCGAGCGTCCTCCGAGGGGAAAACCACCTTTTCTCTATTTTGCCATTGACCCGTTTTATTTAATCCTAATTTCTATATTTTTAAATCTTCTTATAATATCTTCTGTTTTTTTATCACTATAACCTGAAAAATATGGAATTTTACTTTCAAATCCAAGTTTCTTTGAAATCTCAAGCATCTTTATCTCCCTTAAATACTTTCCAACAATTGAAGATAGAGCACATAAAAAGAATCTATCCTCAGCATTCAAAAGAAAACTTATTTTAAAACTTATCCCATCCTTTTTTACTTTATAAACTGACTCTTCTTCCTTTTCTTTTAAAACTTCAATATCATCAAAGAATTTTTCAAACCATTCTCTATAAATTCTTTTTGCTCCTCCAATCTTTCCACAGAATACCTCCATTCTATCATTCTTCAATTCATCAATTATTTTTAAAAAATAACTGAAATTTAACTCACTTTTTTTCTTAAATTTTATCTCTTCATTAAAATTCTTAACATCAATAATGAATGTTTTTATCTTAAATGGAAACTCAAAAGGTTCTGGAAATTTTTTAATCCAGTATGGTGGAGAAAATTCATCCAAAAATCCTTCTTTATAATCACTTGCAAGTATTACCTTAAGTGCTATCTCTTCAAGGGTTTCATATCCTTTTAAATTTCTTTTAAAAATCTTTTTACTATCTATCGCACATGGAACATAAAAAAGTTTTTCTGTTGCACAACCTGTAATTACAAGTGGGCCTATCTTTGGTCCATATCCATTCTCATCTATTCCAAGATACTTCATAAAGGAACTCCCTGTCTGTATCCATTTGTAAGTCCAATTTCAATTGCATAATTAAGAACCTCTCTATACTCACTTCCTTTTATATATCTATCAAATGGAGGCATATTAACTGTCTTATATGCAGGATGATACTGACTCATTAAAGAAAGATAAACATCCTTTCCAAAATTATCCCTTATAAATTTCAAGACCTTTTTGCTGTTTGAAACATTACCAGGCAAAACAAGATGCCTTATAAGAACTCCTCTTAAAGCAATTCCATCCTCATCCATAACAAGATTTCCAACCTGCCTTATCATTTCCTTAATTGCATCCTTTGCCCAGTAAAAGTAATCTTTTGCTCTTGAAAGTTTAAAAGATAATTCCTCTTCCGCATATTTAAAATCTGGCATATATATATCAACAATTCCATCAAGATCCTCTATTACCTCTTTTTTCTCATAACCTGATGAATTCCAGACAATTGGAATTCTCAACCCCTTCCTTATTGCTATGACAAGTCCTTTAAGAAATTGTGGAAGAACATGTGTTGGAGTAACAAGATTTATATTATGTGCTCCTTCATTCTGCAATTTAATCATAATCTCTGCCAACTCTTCAAATGAGTAAATATTTCCGGAATTAAGGTGACTTATTGGATAATTCTGACAGAATAAACATAAGAGATTACATCCTGAAAAAAAGATTGTCCCTGATCCATTATATCCAGTAATTGGTGGCTCTTCACCAAAATGAAGATTATAACTTGCTATCCTTACATCAATTCCTGTCTTACAAAAACCTACATTTTTGCTTCTATCTACCTTACAGTTTCTTGGACATAAATCGCAGTTAAATTGTCTTTCAAAAAGTTTTTCTGCCCTTTCCTCAATCTCTTTCAAACTTATCTCAAGATAAAGGGGTTTCATTCTTGAAAAATATCAAGATAAATTTTTTCACTTAAAGAATTAAATTCATCAACATCAATTCCTTTATCAATAAGAACCTCTTCAAAACTTCCCTTATCCCTTTCTTCTAGTATTTCTGAAAGAGATAGATTTGCCATTTTTGAAAGAAGAAGAATCTTTATAATATCAATTCCTGATATAACTCTCTTCCTTAACATAACAACATCATCTTCACTAACAGAGAAGTACTTTGAAATTTTTATTACCTCTTCATCATAAACATTACTCCTCTTTCTTAAAAAAACACAGGATGATAAAAGTATAAGAAAAATTATTAAATATCTCATCTTAGACCAAACTCCTTCTCATCAAAAACAATTGCCTCAAATACATAAAGTTCTGTATCCTTATCCTTCCATGCTAAAGGATCAAGTCCTGCTTTGTGATAGCAGAGACTTGATAAAAACTCCTCTTTGCTCCAACCAGTCTCAGTTGCAACCTGAGGAAGATAGACCCCCTGATTAAAACCTTTTCTTACAAGAACTCCATGCTTTCCAAGAACAATTTCATCAGGAGAAGATACCCTCTTTAATGGAGAAAGAACAGAAATTTCAATATCAATATCCTTTAACTCCTCATACTTTACATTTGGAAATCTTGGGTCTCCAACTGCACTCTCAATTGCCATATCCCTAACCGTCTCCCATAGGGGTTTTCTTCCAATAATATTTCCAATGCATCCTCTTAACCTTCCTTTTTTATGTAATGTAACAAATGCTCCCTGTATCCTTTTTAGATTCTCGCTTTTAATCTCAAAATCAGGAACCTTTCCTGTCTTCAAATACTCTTCAAGTGTTTTCCTTGCAATTTTAAGTAAAGTTTTTTTATCCTCATCAGTAAGCATATCCCCTCCTTTAACAAAAACAAATGCTCCATATCCAACAACTCTTGATTTATCTCCAGCTGTATCGCCTGAATTTAAATATTTAAGAAATAATGGTTTTGCTTTTGTATCCTTCATAAGCTTAATAAGTGTTAAAACTGATCTTGCTCCACACATCTCAACTTCACCATTATTTAATGCTTTTATCAATCCATCAAGATCCATCCTTTTTATATACTCAATCAATTTTTTATCCATTGAGGAGGCCTTTCTATAATCGTAATAGTGTGATAAATCTGTTGAAGCAAGTATCAAAATTTTCTTTTTTTCTTTTTCTAAAATATCATAAAGTTTCTTAGATAAATACACCCATGAATCAGTATCCTGTCCCATTACAATCGGAACAATTTTAAATCCATTTTTTAAAACCCTCTGTAAAAATGGAATCTGAACCTCTAAGGAGTGTTCTTTTAAATGCGGCACCTCATCAAAAAAAATTCTTTTTCCATCAATCAATTTTTTAATCAAATCTTTATCAAGATTAACTCTCCCAAGAGGAGAATTCCAGTAATCATTTATATCAATAGCACAACCTTTAAATCCCACATGATGACTTGGTCCAATTAAGATAACTGTATCAAATTTTCTGCCTTCAATTGCTTTATAAACGTAACCAGCAACAGGACCAGAATAGATATACCCTGCATGAGGAACAATTCCTCCCACTATTTCTCCCTTTATCTTAGGGATTTTTGCCTCTTTAAGAAATTTATTTATCAAATTAAGTATTTCATTTTTATCATAAGGATAAAACATTCCTCTTGCTGCTTCCTTTCTTCCCATATTGCTTCCTCCACAGGAAAGAAAAAGAAGTAAAAAGAGTATGGCTGAAAATCTACCTTTTATTATCCTCATATTTTTTATAATAGTATTTATCAAAGAATTTATCAAATCTTTCTTTATAATCCTCTTCAGAAAATCCTCTAAGTGCTTCAAGAATAAAAACATATCTCTTATTATCTTTTAACTCATCAAAAAAATTACTCCAGTTTATATACCCAAGTCCTGGAAAAAGATGTTCATCCTCATTACCTCTATTATCTGATATATGAAAACTCCTTATGTAATCTATTAAACTATTCAAAAACTTTATAATATTTCCTGAAAGAAAAGCATGAGAAGTATCAAATGAAACTTCACAGTTTAATTTTTCAATAAGATAAATAAAATCCTCCATCTTTCCCCAGTAAATATGTGGAAGTGGATTTTCAATTTCAATTTTTATTCCGAATTTAAGAGCATAATCATAAATTTCATAAAAACCCCTCTTAAAAATCTCAAAAAACTTCTTTCTATTTCCCTTTTCAATTTTTCCCTCAACTGATGCTGGATGTATCAAAACATATTCTGCTTTCACCATTTTCGCAATATTAATTGCTATTTTTATCTCCTTTACTGCCTCCTCCTGATAATCTTTATTTGTAAGACAGATTCTATCACTGTAAGGTGCATGCACTGAGAAAATATTTAACCCATTCAATTCTATAAATTCACTAACTCTCTCAACCTCATCTTTTATCTGATATTTAAAATGCTCTTCCTTGTCTCCCCTTCCTTTACCAGTCCAGATTTCAATTAAATCAACTCCGTCTTTTTTAAAAACCTTTAAAACATCAATTATTGGTTTATTAAAAAATATTCCTGTGGAGTATGCCTTCATACAATTTTAAAATCTGCAAGATTCCATCCACACCAAGGTCTTATACAGTAACCTTTCTCCTGATGAGAAATACAGTTCAAATCCAGTTCGCCATCAATCCCACATTTTATAAGAGAAGAAAAAATTCTTATATAGAAATTTGCCCTTGTTTGTGGGTCATACTTTCTCCAGTCCTCATGCCAGTTAAATTCAGGGTTTTCAAATTTAAAAGCAACAAATCCTGCTATCTCCTTTGGATGCCAGCCAAGTTTCATAAAAACCCTTGTAATAGTTTGAAGATTTGTTGGTTTTAAAAGGTTTGGATTCGGAAATGAAATTGTGTAAGAAAGACAACTGGGAAGATTTCTTAAATCAAATCTTTCGTAATCCTCCTTTTTTTTATAACTAAAACTATCAAACTCTTTATGAAATAAATAAAGAGAGGAATTCTTATAATCTGAAATAAGATTGAGAAACTCCTCTGAAAAATCAGGTATTTCAGTTTTATGAAAATATGCATATTTTACTGCCTTTTCAGGATTTCTTCTTAATTTTAAAATCTTTGAAATTGATGCATTGTTTCTTGGAATTGCAATCTGAACTGGAACTCCCTCAGATACATGCCTTCCAACCTTCCATATATCAACTTTATGCTTCTGGTGAAAACTAAAGGGGGTTCTTATATCCCTCATATATATAGGGTCACCATACATTGAAAGGTCAATTGAAATAGCCTCCCTTCCAACTTCTCCTCTTCCAACAGCAACATCTGTTATCTGTAAAGGAAATTTAAATCCTCCATCTTTCAATCTCTTAATTACCTTATGAGTAAAATACTCCAATATCCTTCCCATTCCATCAAATGATCTTCCCTCTCTCCTTGAAACAGGTCTTCTCTTTCTTCCCCTTATCATTTTATACCTTTCTTCAAGTGTAGGAGAAACATACCCAACTTTTTCAAGT
>QMOP01000085.1 GCA_003650255.1 Caldisericota bacterium | reverse complement strand
ATTTTAAAAAAATGAATCCTTTTAGATTTTATACAAGATTAAACCAGATTAGATTACTTGGAATAAAAGCAAGAAATTTAAAGGAACTCTTAGAAGGAATAAAAATAGTTCCCGGAAGTTCAATATATTATCACACTCACAGATTCCTTGTAAGACATCATTTCCTGGAAACAGGTCCAACAAATGATTTTGCTTACTGGGTGGGAGAGATACTTGATGAACAGGAAATTGCTGAAAAATTCGGAAGTGTCTCAATTTTAGAGCACTCCTCAATTAAGAGTTTAAGAGATACATTTATAAGGATTTTAGAAGAAAATATTGAAGGAAAAGATATAAAGGATGTCCCTCCAGAAAAAGCATTTCATTTCCTTTCATGTAGAACCTTCATACTTCCAACAGGGTATCAAGCAACTAACATTGAAGAGTTTAAGGAGAAGATAAAAATAATAAGTATCCATTCAATCTTTTTCCATTTATTTGAAGCAAGATTGAGGCTTTCAAGAGAAGAAAATGATTTTTCATGCTGGCTTAGAGATTTAGGATATCCTGAAATTGCAAAAGAAATAGCAAAACTTGACCCATATACTGAAACACTTGAAACAATAAGAGAAAAAATATTAAAAATTTGTGAGGAAAAATGCTAATTGATAAATATATTCCAATTGTAGGAAAAAATGTAATTGAAGAGATAAAACTTCTTTCAAGTTTCATTTCAGGAAAAGTAATTCAGCATATAAATTCAACTGCTGTTGGTGGTGGTGTTGCTGAAATATTAAACAGAATTATGCCACTTTTTGAGGACCTTGGAATAACTGCTTACTGGGATATAATAAGAGGAGACACAACATTTTTCAGAATAACAAAAAAGATACACAATGCACTTCACGGAAAGGATGTTTCTCTAACTCACAGAGATATTGAGTATTATCTTCATATTACAGAAGAGAACATGAAAAGAATGAGGTTTAATGGAGATATAATAGTAATACACGACCCACAGCCACTTGGGCTCATTGAAAAAAGAAATAATGATGGAAAAAAATGGGTCTGGAGATGCCATGTTGATGTTGCGAAAGCAAAAGAATCTGTCTGGAATTTTCTTCAGAAATACATAATAAAGTATGACAAAGTTATATTCTCTGCACCATCATTTTCAAAACCACTTCCAATAGAGCAGATTTTAATTCCTCCTTCAATTGATCCATTGAGTGATAAAAATAAGGAACTTGATGAGGAGGTAATAAATTCTGTTCTTCAAAAGTATGGAATTTCAAAAGATAAACCAATAATAGCGCAGGTTTCAAGATATGATTTTCTGAAAGACCCTCTTGGAGTTATTGAAGCATACAGAATTGTAAAAAAGAGTATTGACTGTCAACTTGTTCTTGCAGGAAATATTGCAACAGATGACCCTGAACATGATGAGGTTTTAAACGCATGTAAAGAAAAAGCAGGAGATGACCCTGATATACATCTACTTGTTATTGACCCTGCAAATAATGATATTGAGATAAATTCACTTCAGAGAGCAGCAGATATAATACTTCAAAAATCAATAAGAGAAGGATTTGCTCTTACTGTAACTGAAGCACTATGGAAAGCAAAGCCAGTAATTGCATCAAATGTCGGTGGAATTCCTCTTCAAATAATTCATAAACACTCTGGAATACTTGTTCACAGTATTGAAGGATGTGCTTACTGGATAAAACAACTCCTTAAAAACCCTGAATATGCCAAAAAACTTGGAGAAAATGGAAAGGAGCATGTGAGAAACAATTTCCTTATAACAAGACACTTAAGGGATTATTTGCTTCTTTATCTTTCCCTTTATAACTCTGAAGATATTGTAAATCTATAATTACTTTTTCTTTGCTGCTTCCCTTATTAAAGCAAGTGCTATTTCATTTCTCTGTATCTGATTTGTTCCTTCGTAAATCTGGGTAATCTTTGCATCCCTCATTCTCTTTTCCATTGGATAATCCCTCATATACCCATACCCACCAAGAATCTGAACTGCATCAACTGTAACTTTCATCGCAACATCACTTGCAAAAAGTTTTGCCATTGCGCTTTCCTTTGTAAACCTTCCATTTGGATTTGCATCAATACTCTTTGCGACCTGATAAACAAGACATCTTGCTGCTTCAATCTGAGTTGCCATATCAGCAAGCATATGTTGAATTGCCTGAAAAGAACATATTGGTTGACCGAACTGAATCCTTTCTCTTGAATACTTTATAGCATCATCAAGTGCTCCTTGAGCAATTCCAAGTGCCTGAGCAGCAACTCCTGGACGTGATACATCAAATGTCTTCATAGCAATCATAAATCCCATCCCCTCTTTTCCAAGTAGATTTTCCTTTGGAACCTTACAGTTATCAAAAATAAGTTCCCTTGTTTCTGATGAACGAATTCCCATTTTCTTTTCCTTTTTCCCAAAACTGAAACCCTCCATTCCTTTCTCAACAATGAAAGCACTCGCTCCTCTCGAACCTTTACTCGGATCAGTCATTGCAATAACAACATAAATATCAGCAATGCCACCATTTGTTATAAAGCACTTTGTTCCATTCAAAATATAATAATCACCTTCTTTTACTGCTCTTGTTTTTATATTTCCTGCGTCAGAACCTGCCTCTGGTTCTGTCAAGGCAAACGCAACAATCTTTTTTCCACTTGCTATATCAGGAAGATACTTCTTTTTTTGCTCCTCATTTCCAAACATAATAATTGGAAATGTTCCAAGTGCGGTTGCTGCAAGAACAAGAGCAATACTTCCATCAACCTTACAAAGTTCCTCTACTGCAAGACACAATTCAAAAACACCAAATCCCATTCCACCATACTCCTCTGGAATATAAATTCCACAAAGGTCTGCTTTTGCAAGCTCCTCCTGAATCTCCATTGGAAACTCTTCCTTCTCATCCGCTTCTTCCCTCAATGGCTTAATCTTCTCCTCAGCAACCTTTCTTGCAACCTCTTTAATCATCAACTGTTCCTCAGTTAAAAAATAATCCATAACTACCCCCTTTTCTCAAGTTTTTTTATTGCTTCTTCTGCTGCTTTTTGTTCTGCAATCTTCTTACTTCTTCCCTCACCCCTTCCCCTCATCCTTCCCTTTATCTTTACTACAACCTCAAAAATTTTCTTATGCTCCGGTCCCTTTTCAGATACAACTTCGTATTCAGGAAGAACTCCATATTTTTTCTGAACCAACTCCTGAAGCTGTGTTTTAAAATCAACAGCATCCGTTGCTTTACTAAAATCAATAAGATTCTTTATAACCTCTTCTGCAGCAGAAATTCCTCCATCAACATAAACTGCTCCAATAAGAGATTCAAAAAAATCTGCAAGAAGTTCCGGACTTTTTACTTCCTCCTTTATCTGGGGAGCAAACTTTACGAAATCCTTAAGTTTAATTCTTGAAGCACATTTTGAAAGATTTTTTGAATTTACAAGAGATGCCCTTAATCTTGTAAGTTTTCCTTCATCTGCATCAGGAAATTTTTCAACTATTTCACTTGATACAACAAAATTAAGCACTGCATCTCCGAGAAATTCCAATCTTTCTCCTGGATAACTCTTCTCTCCTTTTAATGCAAGATATGAAGAATGTTGAAGTGCCTGTTCAAGAATTTTCTTATCTTTAAATTTATATCCAATCCTATTTTCAAGAACCTCAATTTCATCCATCAATCTTTGTATTTACCAGCAAGAATGGAAACATTATGTCCGCCAAAACCAAATGAGTTTGAAAGAGCATAATTTATCTCTTTCTCCCTTCCTTTATTTGGAGTATAATCAAGGTCACATTCAGGATCCATCTCTTCATAATTTATTGTTGGATGAATAAATGAATTATTTATACAGAGTATTGTAGAAATAAGTTCTACTGCTCCTGAAGCTCCAAGAAGATGTCCTATCATTGATTTTGTACTTGATATTGAAATTTTTCTTGCTTTTTCTTCCCCAAAAAGAAGCTTTATTGCTTTTGTCTCTGCCTTATCATTCAATTTTGTACTTGTTCCATGTGCATTTATATAGTCAATACTATTTTTATCAATTCCACCTTCAATTATAGCAAGTTCCATTACTTTTTTCTGTGGTTCAGCAGTTGGTTCTGGTGCTGTCATATGATATGCATCATCTGTCATTCCAATCCCCAGAATTTCAGCATAAATTTTTGCTCCCCTTTTCTTAGCATGCTCAAGTTCCTCTAAAATTAAAATGCCTGCTCCCTCTCCCATTACAAAACCATCTCTGTTTTTATCAAAAGGACGTGATGCTCTTTTCGGGTCATCATTTCTTGTTGAAAGTGCCTTTGCCTGACAGAACCCAGCAAGTCCAAGAGGAGTTATTGCTGCCTCACTTCCTCCAGTTATAACAACATCAACATCTCCATATTTAATACTTTTAAAAGAAACACCTATTGCATGAGCACCTGAAGCACAAGCACTAACAGTGGCAAAATTTATTCCTCTTGCTCCATACTCCATTGCCACCATCCCAGAAGCCATATCAGGAATCATCATAGGTATAAGAAATGGAGAAACCCTTCTTGGTCCTTTTTCAAACATAACCTTTGCCTCATTCTCAATTGTATTCAAACCTCCAACTCCACTTCCTATAACAACTCCCACTCTAAACGGATCAATATCTTTAAAATCTATTTTACTATCTTCAACAGCAAGTTTTGCTGCAACAAGAACAAATTGTAGAAACCTATCAAGACGTCTTATTTTTTTGGGGTCAATATACTCTTCGGGTTTAAAATCTTTAACAACACATGCAAACTTTGTAGGAAAATCACTCACATCAAAATGCTCTATTATGTTAGCAGTTGAAACTCCCTCCTTTAACCCATTCCAGAGTTTATCAATACCAACTCCAAAAGGTGTAACTGCACCAATACCTGTAACAACAATCCTACGCCTCATCAAACCTCCTGATTCTTTAAATAAAAAATAAAAATTAAGACTCGCCTGTCCTTGCTTTAATATACTCTATAACCTTTCCAACAGTATCAAGTTTCTGCGCTTCCTCATCAGAAATTTCAAGACCAAACTCCTCTTCAAAAGCCATAACAAGTTCCACCTGGTCAAGAGAATCTGCACCAAGATCATTAACAAAATGCGCATCTGGAGTTACCTGACTTGACTCAACTCCAAGTTGATCACAAATAACCTTTTTGACCCTTTCCTCAATGCTCTGCTCAGTCATTGCTACCTCCTTTTATATAACCATTCCTCCGTCAACCCTTATAACCTGCCCTGTGATATAAGATGATTTATCAGAAGCGAGAAATAAGACAAGTTCAGCAACATCAGATGGCTCTCCAAATCTCTTTAAAGGTATATTTTCAAGCATCCTATTCTTTACATCTTCAGGAAGAACATCTGTCATCCTTGTTTTTATGAACCCTGGTGCAATAGCATTCACCCTTATATTTCTTCCAGCAAGTTCTTTTGCAAGTGTTTTTGTTATACCAATTACACCTGCCTTACTTGCTGAATAGTTTACCTGTCCAGGATTTCCAATCTGCCCTATTATTGATGATATATTTATTATAACACCACTTCTCTTTTTCATCATTATTTTTGAAGCAACTTTACTACAATTAAAAACTCCTTTTAAGTTTATATCTATAACAAGATCCCACTCTTCTTCACTCATCCTTATTATCAAATTATCCCTTGTAATACCAGCATTATTTACAAGAACGTCAATTCCATCAAAATCCTTTACAATTTCATTAAAAACTTTTTCAACCTCTTCCAATTTTCTAACATCAAGTTTATACCCTTTCATTCCTTCTTTTTCAACCTCTTTCAACTTCTCTTCATCAACATCACAAACACAAACCTTTGCTCCCTCTTTGTGAAAAAGCTCTGCAATTGCTCTTCCAATACCCTGTGCTCCTCCAGTAATAACACTTACCTTATCCTTTAATAGCATCTTTTACCTCCTTAAAACTATTTAAATCGAAAACAGAATAAACTTTTGTTCCAGAAACTGACTGAACTATAAGATTTGAAAGAACTCTTGCTGGTCCAAATTCAATAAAAGTATCAACACCATTTTCAACCATAAGTTTAACTGAATCAACCCAGGGAACAGGCGAAGCAATTTGCTTTTTCAATGCCTCTTTTATCTCATTTCCAACTGAATGAATTTTAGCAT
>QMOP01000084.1 GCA_003650255.1 Caldisericota bacterium | reverse complement strand
TGCATATGTGCATAGCGGGGCAAGTGTTGAAATCAGCAGTTCGGCAGTAAATTTTAATGGGGTTGGAGTTTATGTCGAATCTGCAGGAGAGGGGGATGTTGAAATTAGCTGGAACAAAGTAGAATCCAATAATGGGTACGGAATTGTATTTGATTGGCTGGGCGTTGCAAAAGTGGCGGATAACCGAATTGCTTGTAATGGTTCTGATGGTTTACTGATAAAGAATCGTTGCCAGAACATTGAGATACTGGATAATCTGATTTCAGATAATCTTGGTGCAGGTGTCCATTTAACAGGGGAGGTGTATTCAGATGATCTTTTAAGCATATTAGGCAACACTATAATGAACAATCAAAATTCTGGAATAGTGAGTGAGGTAACTGGAATACAGGAAAGAGGACAATTGAAATGTGCGTATAACAACATAGTCGGAAATACTCCTTATGCTGTTTTCTGGCTTTCTTCTGTGCCATTAATAGAGGCAGAGAATAACTGGTGGGGAACAGTGGATTCACAGGAAATAGAAGATGCAATTTATGATAAAAAGGATAATCCAGAATATGGCACAGTTAAATACAAACCTTACTTAACTTCTTTTTGCGAGGAGATACCTTCAGATGCACTTGTATTGGCTCCTGTGACAAAGGTTTCAGGAAGTATCAGCGTAGATACGGTCTGGGAATATCCTGGGGTATATGTCTTAATGAGTGATGTTACAATTGAGAATGGAGTGACTCTCACTATAGAGCCCGGAGTTGTGGTGAGATCCAGAGGTGGAAAATTAACAGTAAACGGAACATTGATTGCCAGCGGAACAGAAGAGAGGAATATTGTTTTTACAACGCAAAGATTGGACCTTAATCCTGGAAGTTGGATGGGGATAGTTTTTAATGATTCAAGTGATGACAGTCAATGTATAATAAAACATGCAACAATTGAATATGCAGAAACCGGGATAACTTTAAATAATGCATCTCCAAGAATAGAAGATTGTTTGATAACCAGGAATTTTTACGGGATAAAGAGGTCATATGATTCTAATCTTACAATACCAACAAATCCATTGAGTAAAGGCTGTGTAATTAGCAGTAATACAGAATGTGGTATCCAGGCATATCATTCAATTATTTCCGTTGAAGACAGTATAATTTCCTATAATGGGCAGTATGGTATTTTTTTCAGCAGTGGTGGGAAAATAAGCATATTAAGAAGCACAATAACTTACAATGATGAGACAGGTATCAGTATAAATATAAGTTCTGATGCTGGGGATGTGGAAATCAGTAGTTCAGTGATAAGTCACAGTTATTATGGTGTTGTTGTGGCTATGAATAATGACGGGTGTGTAAATGTCAATAATTCGAAGATAAGTTTTAATGAGAATGGGCTTTATGTCAAGGGAAGAGAGGATGCAGTAAGTAATGTTGAAATTATTGGAAACAAAGTGAGAGACAACGACAGATATGGGTTATATTTAAAATGGATTACAACAGCAAAAGTATCAAATAATTTGATTAGCCAGAATGGTTCTAATGGTTTGCAGGTTATTGAAGGATGGAAAACTGTTGAGGTGGTGAATAATTTAATATCGGATAACACTGGTAGTGGATTTTATTTAAACTGGCCAGTTCATTCATACTATGATGGGATCAGGATAGCAGGGAATACAATAACAGGTAATTGTGGTTCTGGTATGGTGGGGATGGTAAATGTAGAGACAAAATTTCAGTTGATATGCGAATACAACAATATATTTGGTAATACTCCGTATGAACTTAACTGGCAGTCTTCAATACCATTGGAAGCAAAGAATAACTGGTGGGGAACAACTGATAATGTTCAGATAGAGGAAAGGATATATCATTATGTAGACAATTCATCTCTGGGACAGGTTAACTATACTCCTTATCTTTCTTCTTTCTGTAAAGAAATGCCAGCAGATGCCCTGGTTTTAGCACCTGTAACTGAGGTATCCGGTGTACTTGAAGCAGATAGGGTCTGGAAATATCCGGGGGTATATGTGATAAAAGAAGATGTTACGGTTAATTCAGGAGTTACTCTTACCATAGAACCCGGGGTAGAGATATGGAGTGCATACAGAAAATTAATTGTAAATGGAACATTAGCTGCTACTGGTGAATCGGACAGGAAAATAACTTTTACTTCCTTGAAAATAGACCCTTCACCTGGGGAATGGTTGGGGATTGTTTTTAATGATTCAAGTGATGACAATGCGAGTGTGATAAGATATGCGACTGTTGAGTATGCAGAAGGTGGAATAACATTAAACAATGCTTCTCCAAGGATAGAGAACTGTTTGATATCTCAGAACAACTGGGGAGTAAGAGTGTTCGGGGGTTCTGAACTGGAACCTTTTCAAAATCCAATAAGTAAAGGGTGTGTGATTACCAACAACACAAATGGAGGTATTTTAGTACGTCATTCTATCATTTCTATTGAAGACAGCGTGATTACTGATAATGATAATTATGGTATCTATTTCAGCAGTGGTGGGAAGATGGAAGTTTCAAGAAGTACCATTTCTTACAATAATGGAGTGGGGATTTATGCAAGAACAACGTGTTATAGTGGGAGAATAGAAATAAGTAGTTCAGTAATTAAGCATAATGGGAGAGGAGTTCACATACATATGGGAGAAACACTGGATAATAGAATATCAATTGTAAATAATCAGATTGTTCAGAATAATTCAGAAGGAGTAAAAATAGAAGGTAAATGGTATTCTGCAGAAGTGTTAAATAATTTGATAATGGATAATCAGGGAACCGGGATTTGTGTGGATTGGGATGTTAATCGTTGGGATAAGACAGTTATAGCAGGTAATACAATAATGAATAATCAGAATTCAGGAATAATAGCTGCGGTGAGTGCATATGTAAAATTTCAGTTCAAATGTGCTTATAATAATATTGTTGGAAATTCGCCTTATGCTTTTGTGTGGAATTTTTCTATCCCGATAGAAGCTGATAATAACTGGTGGGGAACTACAGATGAGAATGAAATAGAAGATGTAATATATCATTATGTAGATAATACCGCACTGGGAAGAGTAGAATATAGACCATATTTGATTTCATTCTGTGAAGAGATACCTCAGGATGCGATTATATTTGTTCCTGTAACAGAAGTTTCAGGAGTCATTGATACGGATACAGTTTGGAAATCTCCGGGAATATATGTAGTTAAAGATGAGATTGTAGTTAATTCAGGAGTAACGCTAACCATAGAACCTAGGGTTAAAGTATGGATTTTAGGTAAAGGGTTAAAAATAAAAGGTAGTTTATTTGCTAATGGTAAGGAGGACCAGAAAATACTTTTTACACCAGTTACTTTGAACCCTTCTCCTGGTAAATGGGAAGGTATAACCTTTGAAGGAAGTGATAATGTTAATATTATGAGGCATACAATAATTGAATATGCAAAGACAGGTATAAGGTGTTATTATAAAAATAGCTTACATTTGGAGGATTGCTTACTAAATAAGAATTTTTATTATGGAATAGAAAAAGCTGGTTCCTCTGAACTTGTAGTAAATAGATGTACAATTAGAGAAAATTCTTTTGGGGGGATTTATGTGTTGAGTTCTGATGCTTCTATTGAAAACAGTGTAATTTTAAACAATGGAGGATTTGGTATATATTTCAGCAGTGGATGTGCATTGAGTGTAGTAAAGAGTACAGTCTCACATAATCAGGGATATGGTGTTTATGGTTATGCATATAAACCCAATAAAGAGGTGGATATAAGCAGTTCAGTAATAAGCTTCAATTCATTAAATGGGGTACAAGTGTGTTTATTTGATAGCGATATTAGAATTGCTAATTCAAAAATTATTTCTAATAGTGAAAATGGAATATATCTCGAACAGAGAGGTAGAAGAAGGTCTAAGTTCTCAATTTTAAATAATGAAGTAGTTGATAATGGAGGAAATGGAATAGAGGTAAAAAAGGAGTTGGGAGAAGGGGAGATCTTAGGTAATTTTATAGCATCAAATAAAAAGGCAGGAATTTACTATTACCATAATGATTCGTATTTTGTTAGTAATATTAAATTTAATACTATAACTAATAATCAAAATTCAGGAATTGTGTTGGAAATTCCAAAGAAAGAGGAAGGTTCACTGTTTAATTTCAGTTACAACAATATTTTTAATAATATGCCTTATGAGTTTTACTATACAGCACAACCTGACCACGAAGCAAGTTATAACTGGTGGGGGGCAGATGAAGAAAATCTTGTCGCTCAGAAGATATATGACTTCTATGATAATCCAGATGTTGGTAGGATTATATACCAGCCGTATCTTATGTCTCCCTGGCCCAACACAATTCCACCAGCAGGTATAACTGACCTTGTGGCATATTCAGGTCCGGGTTCAGGTGAAATAACTTTAAATTGGACGGCGACGGGCAATGACGGATATCAGTGGAAAATTGTTGATGGGAAATACAGGATAACTTATGACGACAATTATCCTGTTGCATCAACAGTTGTTGAGTGGTCAACAAATACTTCTCCGGGGGCAAGAGAGAGCAAAACAATAACAGGATTAACGGTTGGAGTAACATACTGGTTTTATATTCAGCTGGCAGATGAGGCAGGAAACTGGTCGCAGCGGTCAAATGTAAGTTATGCAGTGCCATATTATTTTGCGGTTTCAACGGACAATTTAGTTCAAATTCAGTATGAAGAAGCAATAATTGATGGACAGCAGGTTGAGGTTTATGTTGAGATAGAAAGCACAACAACCACAAGAGCAACAGTTGCTATATCTTCTGCAGTTGAAAGTGGACTTGGTATTTTTAGCCAGTTTTATGATATTGAACCTGATGGGGTTGAATTTTTAACTCCAGCAATATTAACTTTTTACTATAATGAACCACCTGAATATGTAAATGAAGAAGAGTTACGAGTTTACAGATGGGATGAAGAGACAGGATGGAGTGCTCTTCCTACCTTTGAGCAGAATTTTGATGAGAACTGGATAAAGGTAAAGTTATATTCAACTTCGATTTATGCAATACTTGCTTCGGTTCCTGATGTAATACCGCCAGTAACAGAATTAAGGATATTAGGAGATTATTTTGTTTCTGTAGATACTGAAAATTATGTTTCAGTCCGTTCCAGTTTCTGTTTGACTGCCTATGATCCTGTTGTTAAGGGAATTTCGTCGGGAATTGGTTATACAGAATTTAGAATGGATGATGAAGTGATTTGGCATATTTATGAAGGAACATTTACTTTGAGCCAATACATTAGCACAGATGCGCTTGAAGGTGAACACAGAATTAATTATAGGAGTGTTGATTTAGAAGGTAATGTTGAAGAAGAAAAAATATTTGTGTTTTTTGTTGATGGAAAAACTCCGATATCAGTATTTAAAGTTGAAAGTGAAAGGCTGAAAGAATTTAACGGGGTTTTTTATGTGCCAGGAGATGCAAGATTTTATCTTGAGGCAAGAGATAGAGAGGAAGGAGATATTTTTACAATAGCTTCGGGAGTGAAGAGAATAGAGTATTGGGTGGATGAAGAGGGATATTGGCGAGTGGTGAAGGATACTTCACAACCACTGAATTTAGCAAAGATATCGGAACCTCCCTCTGAATATTTTTCAGAAGGGCCCCATAGGATTGGGTATCGAGCGATAGATAATGTTAATAATGTCGAACCCACAACTGTTCAGGAAATCTTTTGTGATAAATCACCTCCTCAGATAAATATTGCTTCGCCAGTTGCTGGGGAGGTTTATATTGCTAAGAAGGATAAGATAGTAATAGATTTTATAGTTTCGGATAATAGTGATCCTGAGCCAGAAGTTATTGCATATCTCTTCAATGTAGAGAAAAGTAGTAAGATTATGGTGAGTAATGGTCAGGAAATAGAGCCGTTAGAGATAGAATCGGGGTTTTGGACACTTACAGTAGAAGCGATTGATTGGCTTGATCATTCAACTTCAACTACAACTGGACCGTTTGAAGTGATACACGATATTTTACCACCGCGCACAACTGTGCAAATTACAAATCCCAAATTCCAAATAACAAATAAAACTTTTATAACATCAAAGACAAGTTTTACATTAACTGCAGTAGATGACCTGGTAGAGGTAGGGGATGGAATAGGGCTGGGAGTGGAGTTCAGCAAATGGCGAATAGCGAATAGCGAATGGTATATATATGAAGGACCATTTACCATTAGCAATTTACCATTCGCTCTGGAAGATGGAAGATACTTTATAGAT
>QMOP01000083.1 GCA_003650255.1 Caldisericota bacterium | reverse complement strand
GTTTTCTCTCAATTTCATTTTCAGGCTGTATACTGATACTGTACTTTTCTCCTTTAATTTTCCCAATAAGAAGCAATAAAAACTTTGAAACTCTCGAATTATCCTTTCTTAAAAACTCCTTTGCCTCATCATATCTTCCCAGAAGTATGATCCCATAACCTTTAAGTAATTTATTATCTTTTTCTTTGACAAACTCATATGCCTCTTCAATTTTATTCTGTTTTACAAGTAGAAAAAATATTCTTTCAATATACTCTTCTTCAGATACCAAATCTTTAAATTTCTTTAAAAGTTTGATTGCCTCATCATAAAATCCTATCTTCTCATATAATATTGAAAGGTGTAAATATTCCTTTTTATCCTTCTCATTTTTAAGATAAATCTCTAAATTTTTCCTTGCTCTATCATAAAGACCCTCTTTTTCATAAATGTATGACAACCTTTTCCTGCATAAAGGAAGTTCTTTATACTTTAAAATTTCAAAATACCTCTTTTTCGCTTCATCATAAATACCCATTTTCCAGTAAACCTCAGCAAGTTTTAATTTAACACATAAATCCCTTTTTCTCCTTTTTTCAAAATTCTTTAAAACTTTTATTGCCTCTTCATACTTCTTCTCTTCTATAAGTTTATCAACTTTCCTGAAATTAACTTTAAAGATATAAAATGAACATGATGAAAGAAAAATTAAAAATATAAAGAACCTTTTCATCTTTCAATCATTTTTAAAATAAGTTTTTCCTTAATCTCCTTCATTTTTCTCCTTGTCTCAACAATTCCTTTTTCAACTGCCATCTCCCACTTATTCAATTCATAAAATTTAATTCCCGATGTATCAGGTTCAATAACAACGTCTGCTTTCCTAAGCATAATACTTGATATTTCATTTGCCTGAATATTTATAATCTGTGAAAGTATATCAATAAGATTACCAAATTCTTCACTATAAACCTCTTTTCCGACATTACTTGCTATTATAAACTCTGCTCCCATTTCTATAAGAACATCAACAGGAACTTTATCAACAACCCCACCGTCAACAAGAATTCTGTGCTTATAATATACAGGTTCAAATATTCCAGGAATTGCACTTGATGCCCTCATTGCAATTGAAACATCTCCTTCCCTAAAAACAATTTTCTCTCCTGTCCTTAAATCGCAACTCACAAAACAAGCAGGAATTTTCAATTCATAAAATTTTTTATTACCTATTTTCTCCCTTACATAATCCTCAAGCACATCTTGAGAAAATACATATTTAAGATTTAAAAGATTTGAAGGAGAAACTTTTGGCCTTACAATATTAGACCATTTAAGCTCCTTTGCAAGTTCAAGTAATCTTTTAGAATTAAAACCTGAAGCATAAAATCCTCCAATAAGTGCACCAGCACTTGTGCCTGATATAAAATTAACAGGTATTTCCTCCTCTTCAAGCACCTTTAAAACCCCAATATGTGCTATTCCCCTTGCTCCTCCACCACTTAAAGCAATACCAATCTTTGGAAGCCCTTTTATATTTTTAAGGGCATAAAAAAGATAATCAGTGAGAGTATAAGAAAATAAATTTGAGATTATTAAACTACCTATTAAGAGTTTCTTCACCTGTAAGATATATAAGTTTTTCCCATAAGATATTATTCTCATAAAGAAGTTCAAGGAATTTGAGTTCATCCTTTTTCTCCCTTTTTTTCAAAAATTCAATCTTATTTACATTTCTTTCATATTCATTAATTGTCTTCTCAATTTCAAATCTCAAATCATTTTCAAGTGCCGCCTTCTTTATTCTGGACTGTTTCAAAATAAGTTTTTTCTGTCTCCATCTTGACCATCCAGCAAACCCATCAAAGAGAGGGAAGGAAAGCACAACAGCAACCTCCCAGTTTTTCTTCCATCTCTCCTCTCTACTGTAAGGATCTGCAAGATAATCAAAGGTTGAAAATATCTTAAGGTTAGGTCTTCTTTCAAGATATACAAGCCTTGCAGAAAGTTCACTCAATTTCTCCCATTCAGTATAACCTTTTAAATCGGGTCTGTATTCAAACGCTTTTGCAATAATTTTTTCTTTATCAATTCTTTCGGTCCTTTCAACAAGTTCTCCCTCAACATTAATATCTTCAGAAAATTCCACTCCCATAACCCTTTTAAGTTCTGCAATTGAATTCTTATAATCTGCCTCTGCATCTTCAATCTCAAGTAAAATATAATCATCCTTCTTCTCTTCATAAATTTCCTTAAGTAACTCAATTCTTTTTTTATGATAAACTGATCTGTAAAAAATCTTTTTAACATCAAAATAAAGTTCATTCAACTTTTTTAAATAATACGCTTTTCTTTCTTTATAGTAGAGTTCTGCCTGAGTTTTTATAAGTTTTACTCTCCCTCCTGAATATAAAAGCTGGGAAAATGTAATCTTTGCACCATAACTTATGTCCCTATCCTGAGGAAGTAAAAATCCACCATATGGAAATGAAAGAATTGAGGGAAAGATAAGTTTGTGTTTTGCATAATATGCATCAAATAAAAGTTGTGGATACCTCATTGAAAGTGCTTCCCTGTATTTTTCCTTTGCAAGATCCAATTCAGTTTTTGCAAAAAGAAGTTCCTCATTATTCTTTTCTGCAATCTCAATACAATCCTTCAAAGTGAAACTTTTTCCTGAAAGAAAAAGAAAAAATATGAAAATTATCATTCCCCCTCCCCGAGGAGCGAAAATGTTATTATGAGTATTGCTAAAACAAAAAGAAGAGGGGAAAGAAAACTTGCAAAATTCTTTCCCTCAGGATCAGTAAAAAACAGAACAATAAATGCAAGAGTATAAACAATAATACCCTTAATGAACAAATTTTTATCAATTGAAACTTTCTCTTTTCTCTTCATTCCCTTTCAAGAACTCTGTAAGCATTTTTTATCTGGTGAAAAAGAGGAATAGTCCCAGATGTTCCCTCATTTTTCAATAATTCCACTCCTTTATCAATACTTAAATATGGAAATACATCCTCTTTAAAAACATCACTGAAATTCTTTAATTCATCAAGTGAAAGTTCATCAATACTTTTCCCGTTTCTCTCACAATAAATAACAATGTTTCCAACAATTGAATGTGCTTTTCTATAGGGAATTCCTTTTGTCGCAAGATACTCTGCAAGGAACGTTGCCTGAGCATAACCCTTTCTTAATAACTCTCTCATCCTCACCTCATTAAATCTTAATTCTTTTATAAAATTTGGCAAAAGTTCAAGTATTTTTATCAACTCCTCTGTTATATAAAATGTATCCTTTTTATCCTCCTGAAGGTCTCTGTTATATGAAAGTGGAAGTCCTTTTAATACAGTTGAAAGTGAGGAAAGAACACTTATTGCCCTTGCACTTTTTCCTCTTAAAAGTTCAAGAAAATCAGGATTTCTCTTCTGTGGCATAAGAGATGAACCTGTGGAAAATCTTTCTGGAATTTCAACAAAAGAAAATCCTTCTGATGAGTAAATAATTAAATCTTCAGAAAATCTTGAAAGGTGTAAGTATAAAATCATACATGAAAATAGATACTTCAAAAGGAAATCCCTGCTTGAAACTGCAACAATTGAATTAGGAATAATCTCCTTAAATCCAAGTTCCATTTTTAAAAAATCTCTATCAATATCAATTGTTGTTCCTGCACATGCTCCACTTCCAAGAGGAAGTTTCAAAATATCCTCAAGGGAAAACATAAAACTTTTTCTTGCACTTTCAAACATCCAGAAGTAACTTAAAAGATAATGAGAAACCTTCGCAGGCATTGCAACCCTTAGATGAGTAAAAACAGGCATAATTTTATCTTTTTCTTCCTGTGCTTTTTCAAGTAAACTTCTCTGAACCCCTTTTATAAGGCCATTAATATAATTTACCTTATCTCTCAAATACATTCTGAATTCCGTAACAACAATATCGTTTCTGCTTCTACCTGTTGTAAGTTTTCCACTTATATTTTCACCAAGTAGTTCCTTTACTCTTTCATCAATTGCAGAATGAATATCTTCAAAACCCCTATATTCAAAAATACCCTTCTCAATTTCCATTTCAACTCTGTCAAAAGCTTTATAAAATTTTTTAAGCTCATCATCCTTTACAATTCCAATCCTATTAAGCATAGAAACCCAAACCCTATCAATCTCTAATTCATACTTTGCAAAAATTTTGTCAAATGAGATCGAAGACGAAAACTCAATCATCCTTTCATCAGGTTTCTCCCTGAATCTACCTCCCCATAATATCATTCTGTCCTCCTCTGGAAATAGCAAATGGCGAATGGCAAATAGTAAGTAGTGAGCAGTGAGCAGAGAGCAGAAAGCAGGAAAGTGGTTTTTCCCGAGGAGGCTTTACGAGCGAGGACATGGGGCATTCTACCGCAGCGAGTAGAGCGAGCCACTCTCGCGAGCGTCCTCCGAGGGGAAAACCACTTCACTTTCATTACTTATTCTCCCATGGCAGTCCAATAATTTTTAAGAATCCCTCTGCCCACTTCTGGTCAAATTTTGATTCCTTTGTATATGTTGAAAGTTCTTTTTTATAAATTGAATATTTTGAACTTCTTGATGAGATTGAAACTGAATAAGGCCTTAAAAGAAACTTCACCTTTCCAGTTAATCTATATGAAATAGAATCAAAAAATGCCTCAATCGCTTTCCTCAAATCAGTAAAATAAAATCCCTCATAGATTAAATCGGAATACCTGTTTCTTAAAACAGGTAGAAAATGAAGAATATCCTTTTGAAGTGTCATTCTTTCAAGTTCCCTTAAACCCTCATTCAGAATATATGCTGCTGGTGCCTCATAAACTTCCCTTGACTTAATTCCAACAACTCTTGATTCAATTAAATCAGTTCTTCCAATCTTATAGGAACCAGCAATTTTATTAAGATACATTATAAGAGATATTGGATTCATTTTTTTTCCATTAACTTTATAAGGAATACCATCTTTATATTCAATCTCAATGTATCTTTCCTTCTCAGGTAGTTTCCCTTTTGTAAGAATATATGCCTCTTCTGGTACCTCTTTTGTTTCATCTTCAATAACACCACATTCAATACTTACTCCCCATATATTTTTATCAATACTATATGGTGAACTCTTCTTAACATCAATAGAGACACCATGTTTCAGTATATAATCTATCTCCTCTTCCCTTGATGAAAACTCCCACTCTCTTAAAGGAGCAATAATCTTTAAATCAGGAGCAAGGATACGAAATGTAAGTTCAAATCTCACCTGGTCATTTCCTTTGCCAGTTGAACCATGACTTACAGCATCTGCCTTAAATTTTCTTGCAACATCAATAAGTTTTTTAGCAAGAAGCGGTCTTGAAAGTGCTGTGGATAAAAAGTATTTATCCTCATAAACTGCACCTATTTTAAGTGCAGGAAAACAGAACTCTTTTAAAAACTCCTCTTTCAAATCCTCAAATATAACCTTTTTTGCTCCTGCCTTAATTGCCCTTTCTTTAATCCTTTCTTTCTCTTTTTGGGACTCAAACTGTCCAACATCTCCACAATAAGCAATAACATCATAACCAAATTTTTCTTTAAGATAGATGAGAATACATGTGGTATCAACACCACCTGAATAAGCAAGAACAATTCTCTTCATTTAAATACCTCCTTTAAAACATCCTCAATAATTTTAAATCCAGAATCAATTTCAGATTTCTTTATAGTTGCAGGTGGAAGAATTCTTAAAATATTTTTTCTTGCATCATTTAAAATAAGTCCTTTCTCAATACATTTTTCCCTTATAATAGAAGCAACATTATTTTTAAACTCAATACCCCAGATTAATCCAACTCCTCTTATTTCTTTTATTTTATCAGAAAAAAACTTTTGTAATCTATCAAGTTTATTTTTTATTATTTTACCCTTTTCTTTTATCATCTTGATATTATTTTCATTTTTCAAAAATCTTATAACCTGTAAGCCAGCACTTAAAGAAACTGGATTTCCTCCAAATGTTGAAGCATGGTCTCCTTTTTTATAAAACTTGGCATACTCATCACTTATAAGAGTTACTCCAAGTGGAAGACCTCCTCCTGCTGCTTTTCCAGATGTAAGAATATCAGGTTTTGTCTTAAAAATCTTATAGCAAAAAGTTTCTCCACATCTTCCAAGTCCTGACTGTATTTCATCAAATATAAGAGGAATTTTTCTTTTTTTTGTTTCTTCTCTTAAAAACTTAAAAAACTCTTTTTTACCAACATAAACTCCACCTTCTCCCTGAACAGGTTCAACTATAACTCCTGCT
>QMOP01000082.1 GCA_003650255.1 Caldisericota bacterium | reverse complement strand
GATTGGAATCTTCTAACTTCATTATCTCCTCAATTACCCTCATTGCTTCTTCAACTCTGAAAATGTTGAACTTTAAAATATCATTCAGATTTTTTCTTCTTCCTTTTTCCTTCTCAAAATAACCGGGATCCTCTTTTATGTTTCTTGATTTAACAAGAAGTGGATAGTATTTAAACATAATTGAACTTAGTCTATGTCTTATATTTTTAATTTTTTTAAATAAATCCTCTTTATTTTTTCCGTATCTTAGAATATCTTCAACCACCCGTAATCCTTCCCTTGCTCTGTTAAAATTTGCATCAAGAATCCTTAAATTTTGCTTTTTCAACATAATTAATTATTAAACAAAATGAAAATGGATTTGTCAAAATAATAAAATGATGATAAACTTATATTGATGAGGAAAATTTCAATAATTTTTGGAATTCTTCTTTTTTTAAGTATTCTACAAGCGGAAGATATTTTAAGTTTTAAGAAAGAGTCAAAAAAGGAGGAAGAATTTCTTAATTTTTCAATAAAAGAATGGAGAGAAATTTTAAAGAAGATTGATGAAGGAGAGATAGAGGAGAAGGAGATTATATATGAGATTCCTGTTGAAGTAGAGGAGAAAAAAGAGGAAAAGAAAAAAAAGCCGAAAAAGAAGGAGCCAGAAAGGATTGAGATAAAAATAGCAGAGGAGGCAGCATTGAGGGTTCTTGGAAGAAAATACATAGGAATTCAGTATGGTTTTTATAAGTATCTTGGTCCTGAAAGTGAAAGGACTTTAAAAGGAACTCCACCAGGAGCAATAGA
Source organism: Caldisericota bacterium (assembly GCA_003650255.1). Classification (GTDB taxonomy): domain Bacteria; phylum CG03; class CG03; order B21-G15; family B21-G15; genus B21-G15. Next base: position 5,538 of record QMOP01000082.1, on the reverse strand, counting down.
TGGACTTGATATGAAACAGGAGTTGAAAATAAAGATTCAGGGAAAGGTGGCTGATAGGCTCCATGTGAATATTGACTATGATGATACACAGGATGATTTAAATAGAAGAAAGATTTCTGTTTATTATCAGGGGAAAAAGGATGAGTTCATTCAGGAGGCAAGGTTTGGAGACGTTTCTCTTTCTCTTCCAAGAACAGAATTTGTTGGATATACTGGAAGTAAAGGGGTTTCAAAGCAGGCATTCGGAATTAAGTTAAGAGCAAAATACAAAAATCTTTCTCTCACCCTGATAGGTTCCCAGTCAAAAGGATTAAGTGAGGTTAAAAGATTTAAGGGAGAGACAGCATTCAACAAAAAAACAATACCCGATACATCATATATTTCCCATAAATATTACAAGCTTTATTGTTCAACAACTGAGGTTCAACTTCCAATAGAGAAAGGAAGTGAAAAGATTTATCTTGATGATAGGGACAGCACAACAAATGAGGCAACAACAAAGCAGATGGAAGCGGGATTTTCATTTTTTAATTCAACAGAGACATTTAAAGGAGATTTTGATCTTCTTGTTCCAGGAGTTGATTATGTTATGGATTATTCAGAAGGAATAATAACATTCAAAAGGACAATATCAGATAATTATGTTATAGCAGTTGATTACAAAGATTCTTCTGGAAAATATATCAGTGAAAAATATGGAAGGATTCAGATTATAAAGGATGAGACAGATGTTAATACAATAGAGTTAAAAAATAGATATTCAATAGGAGATACAAAGATAATAAGAGACCCAACAGGAGAGAAATTTGTCATAAAGATTCTTGATTCAGCAGGAAATGAGGAGGATGAAAATGGTGTTCCTTATATAGATAAGGTGGAGTATGAGATTGATTATGACCTTGGAATAATTGAGTTTAAGGATGAGAGACCATTTGAGACATATTTTGGAAAGAAAGATGTATATGATAAAGCAAATTATGGAAAAGGAAGGCTTTATTATGAGATATATGTTGAATATAGAACCCGCAAGTTATCTTATACACTGGGAAGGATAAATATTGTTAAGGATTCAGAGAAGGTTATTGTTGACGGTGAAACACTAAAAAGAGATATAGATTATTTTATTGATTATTACACAGGTTATATAACATTCATAAACGAAGAAAAGATAAAGGAGGATTCAGAAATTGTAATAACTTATGATTATTATCCATTTTTTGGAGCAAGACAGGATACACTTGTCGGTTTAAGAGCAGATTTTAAAGGGAAAAGGAATTTTTCTCTTGGTTCAACAATAATCTATAATTTTTCCCCTCAAACTCAGGATATTCCTGATGTAAATGAGACACCAAAAAGTGTTCTTATAATGGAAGCAGATTCAAAGTTCAGTTTTGGTCCATATAGATTCTTTCCTTTCAGGGCAGGAATATCAGGAGAAATAGCAAAATCAATACACAATCCAAATAGAGCAGGTAAGGCAATTGTTGATAATATGGAAGGTGTTAAAGAGGTGAGTTCTTTTTCACTTGATGAAGATTTATGGATGCCATCAAGCATAGAAAAGAGTTTAAGAGGAGAACTGAACCTTTCAAATGAGGATGTTCCGGTTAAGGATATAAAAGGGATAGAAGATGAGGAAGAAAGAACTCAGGTCCTTGTTTTAGATTATGAAGCAAGTTCTTCCTCTGAAGAGGTAGGTATTGTCTATCCTATATCAAGAGAGGGGAGGGACTTTTCAGAAAAACTCTATATTGAGATGTGGGTTTATGGAGATAGTAGCAGTTCAAATTTAAGTTTTGAACTTGGAATTATAGATGAGGATATAAACGGGAATGGTGAAATTGATACAGAGGATAAAAACCATAACGGACTTCTTGATGAAGGAGAAGATACTGGAATTGAGATTGAGGATGGGGTTTTTTATGGAAAGGATAATGGAAAACTTGATTCAGAGGACCTTGACAGAGATGGTTTTTTAGATTCTTCAAGTATCTGTTTTTCAACAAATGTAGTTATTAATTGGAGTGGATGGAGAAAAATTGTTTTTCCTATTGAAATTTCAGATCCTGTTCCTTGGCAAACAGTTAAAAGTGCAAGAATAAGAATAACAGGTGGTAGAGGACTTATTAAGATTGCTTCACTTGGAATAGTTGGAAACAAATGGAAAGTTGTTGGAGAAGGACTTGAGGTTGATGCGAAAAACAATGAAGATGATCCAGATTATGACTCCCTCCTTGATGAACCGGAATATCAAGATTTATATTCTTTTTCAGATAACAATTTGAGGGAGCAGGCACTTGTTTTAAGATATTTGCTCTCAACATCTTCCTCTGCCTATGTTGAGGCAAACTATTCAAGGATGGATTTTTCAGAACACAGGAGATTGAATTTCTTCATTCATGGAGAGAATAATGGAGATGTGTTTTTTATAAGATTTGGAGATTCAGCAAATAATTACTATGAATACTCCTCTACTGTTACCTGGAATGGCTGGAGGCATATATCAATTTCTCTTGAGGATAATGATTTTGATGGTTTTATAGATGGATTTACTTCAAAAAAGGGGAATCCATCACTTAATAACATATCTTACATTCAAATAGGGGTTATTAAGATTACCTCTGATACGACAGAAAAGGAAATATGGGTAAATGAGATTTATTTGAGTAATAGTAAAAGGAAAGAGGGTTCTGCATTGAGGGTTGAGTCAAATTTTGAACTTCCAGGATACTTCTCTATTTCTGGGAAATACAAAGATATTGATCATAGATTTGAATCACTTACTTTTTCTCCAAATCAGGACAGAATAGAAAAAAACCTTTCCTTTTCCTGGAAAAGGTTTAGATTTTTACCTTTTACTGTTTTTTATTCTAAAAACGAAATAACCACACCTCCTGAGAACATTGTAAGAAGTAAAGAGCCCCTTGCTCAATATCTTTCAAGTTGGGAGGAAGGTAAGATAATAGAGGAGAAAAAAGGAGTGAAAGGGTCTTTTAATATAAGGTATCTTCCAAGAATCTCATTCAGTTATTCCCAGTCCTCTGCAACATACAAACTTAAAGGTAGAAGTGATTTTTCAGAAACAGGTTCAGCATCACTCAGTTATTCTTTTCCAAATCTTTTAATACTTCCAAGAAAAATTAATGCGGGAGCAAATGTTTCAAGAAAAAAAGTATCATTTCATGAGATATTAAATCAGATTGATTATGAAGAAAGGAATCTTTCTTACAATATGAGTGGTCCTTTTAAGTTTTTCTCAATTCTTGATTTAACTCCTTCCTATAAATACAGTGAAAGGAGATTAAAAAAATTTATTCTTGATAATGGGGAAAATGATTTTCTTCCACAATCAAAGACAGTTGATGGGAATGTAAAGGTGAATTTGAGACTATTAAGATGGCTTTCTCCCTCATTGAATTATAATGTAAAAATAACTGAAAATTATCTCATTCCAACTTCAACCTCAACATGGATTTCTGAAGGGGTAAAATTTAAAGATATAAATAGAACTGGAAAAGGTTCAGTTTCTCTTCCTTTAAATATTGGTAGAATTCTTCCTTGGATTTCTCCTTTAAAAACACTTTCACTTAGGGCAAACCTCTCAATCTCAGATGGAGAGACATACAAGAATGTTGATTCAAAATTTTATTCGTTAAATAAGTTTTTCTTAAGAGATAAAAATCTTAAAATCTCAACACTTGATGTTCCAAATCCTGAGGCAGAACTTCATCTTCTTTCATCAAGAAAGGACCAAAAATACAGTTTAAACTGGTCTCCATTTTCATCTTTTAATTTAAAAGGAGTTTTTCTTCCAATTAAAACATTGAAACTGCAGAGTTATATGACGAAGATTGATGAAAGAAAAGAACAAGGAACAGTAAGTATAAATAGAACAGTTATCTGGCCTGATTTAAAATTTAATATAAATAATATTGAAAAATGGCTCTTTTTTACAAAAACTGCTTCATTGTATTCAGAGTATAAGAAGAACCTCAAAGAAACAGTTGGAATAACAAGGTCACTTTCCTATCACAGGAGATACGATTTAAGATGCAATATTAAGAATTATCAGACAAGTATAAGTTTAACAAGAGTTAATTCATTTAGTTATGATTTAAGAAACAACATCATTTCAAATAAGTCAAAAAGTTTATCATTAAGTGGTGTTTTGAAATTTTCTCCTTTCAAAAAATGGAATCTCTCTTTGAATCTAAAGGGAAATATAAAAAGGGCATACAATTCAAGTTTAATTCTTACTGAGGATTTGAATCTTTACAGTTTAATAGTTCAACTTTTCTCAGATTTTATTAGATGGGAAAGACCAATTCAACTTCCATTTTCAAAGAATCCTTTGAAACTCGCTCAACAGGTCAAGTTTAATATGAAGTTTCAATCTGATTTTAAAAGGAGTCGTCTTAATGTTATAACAACGAACTATAATCTTTATAAGTTTGATTTTTCAATGGATTTTAACATTTCAAGAAATTTTAGATGGACACTTGGTTCTGGCCTTATGTTTCAGCAATATCTTAAAAAGAGGGCAAACAGTTTTATAGCATTTAAATTGAGGACAGACCTTCAGATAATATTCTAATGAGCATTTTTAAAATAATTCTGAATCTCTTTTATCCGAGAAGATGTCCTCTCTGTAAGATGTGGCTTTCTGTTTTATCCGAAATTCCTTTGTGCAAAGATTGTTTAGGAAAACTTGAATTTAAAAGTTATGAAGATGTCGTCGGAAGAATTAAACTTTACTCCTGTTCAAAATATGAGGGAGAAATTAGAGAATTGGTTCATGAATTTAAATATGAAAAGGATATTGAACTTGGTAAGTTTTTAGCAAAAATTCTTGTAAGTAAAATTGATTTAGAAAAACTAAAAAATTTTGACTTGGTAGTTCCAATTCCACTTCATAAAAATAAATTAGAAGAGAGGGGTTTTAATCAGTCAGAAATTTTTGCTTCTTTTATCTCTAAAAAATTGAATCTGAGAATGAAGAGGATTTTAATAAAAAAATTTGAAACTTTGCCTCAGGCAGAACTAAAAAAAGAGGATAGATTGAAAAACGTAAAAGGAGTTTTTGAGGTTAGAAAAAAATTAAATGGAGAAAATATCATACTTGTTGATGATGTTTATACAACAGGAGCAACTTTAAAGGAAGCATTTAAAATTTTAAAAAGTAATGGTGCAGGGAGAATAGTTTTTGTTACATTCTCAAGACCCTCAACTTTTTATTGAAATTAAACAACTTATTTGATAATTAATTAAAAAACAGTAGGAGGGATTATGAAGTCGTATACAAAGTATCTCTATTTTAACACAAAAACAAGAAGGGCCTATATTAACATTACAGACGAGGTTGAAAAGGCAGTAAAGGAAAGTGGAGTAAAAGAAGGACTCTGTCTTGTTAACGCTATGCATATTACAGCGAGTGTCTACATAAATGATGATGAAAGGGGTTTAATAGAGGATTACGATGAATGGCTTGAGAAGCTTGCACCACATGAACCTATTTCAAGGTACAGACACAATAGGACT
>QMOP01000081.1 GCA_003650255.1 Caldisericota bacterium | reverse complement strand
TGGAATAAATTCAGAGAATGCTTCAGAAGCAGTAAAAGCAGGTGCAGATATAATTATTGTTGGTGGTGCAATAACTAAATCAAAGGATGCAGTAAAAGCAACAGAAGAGATAAAAAAAGCAATAAAAGAAAAAATCTCAATAAAAACAGAACTTTACAGACGTGCAAAGAGTGAAGAGGAGATAAGAAAAATTTTTTTAAAAGTTTCAACTGCAAATATATCAGATGCCCTACACAGAGGAATGCCTATTTCAGGACTTATTCCTGTATATCCTGTAAAAGTTGTTGGAAAGGCAGTAACTGTAAGGACATATCCTGGTGATTGGGCAAAGCCAGTTGAAGCAATTGATATTGCAAAAGAAGGAGATGTTATTGTTATTGATTCTGGAGGAGTTGGACCTGCTGTTTGGGGTGAACTTGCGACAAATTCTGCTAAGTTAAAAAAAATTTCTGGTGTTGTAATATGGGGTGGAATAAGGGATACAGAAGAAATCAAGAAATTAAAATTTCCTTCATGGGCAAAAGTTATTACACCTCAGGCAGGAGAACCAAAGGGATTTGGAGAGATAAATGTTCCAATAAATATTTCAGGTATAAGGATAGAACCAGGTGACTGGATAATTGGAGATGAGGATGGAATTATTGTTGTTCCAAAGAGAATTGCAGTTGAGGTTGCAAATAGAAGTATGGATGTTCTTGAAAAAGAAAATAGAATAAGAGGAGAAATATTAAAAGAGAAATCAACTCTTTCTCAGGTAACAGAGTTGTTAAAATGGGAGAAAAAGTAGAAAAAGAAAAAAGAATTTTATCAGATATTGTAGAAATACTGAAGAAATATCTTAATCCTGAAAAAATAATTCTTTTTGGTTCAAGGGCGGAGAATAGAAACTCTTCAGGTAGTGATTTTGATATTGCTATAAGCGGAAAAAGACCGGATATGGAGGTTGAAAGAAAAATAAGGGATGAGATAGAGAAAATAATTGGTTTATATAAGTTTGATATTGTTTTTATTGACTCAGTTGAAGAAAAATTTAAGGAGATTATTTTAAAAACAGGAAGGATTATTTATGAGAGAGGAGCAGGTTAAGTATTCTATAGAAAAACTGGATAATGCTTTCAAGAGATTGAAAGAAGGAGTTAGTGAGGTAAAAAGTGAACTTGAAAAGGATGGGGTTATTCAGAGGTTTGAATTCACTTTTGAACTTCTGTGGAAATGTTTAAAATTGTATCTCGAATATAAAGGTATAAGAGTGAACACACCAAGAGATTCTTTTAAAGAGGCATTTAGGATAGGAATAATAGATGATGAGGAAAATTATTTGAACATGCTTGAGGATAGAAATAAAACTTCTCACATATATGATAAAAAAACTGCAGATGAGATTTTTGATAGGATAAAGGATGTATATTTGAAATTGATTGATGGACTGGTTAAGAAATTAAAGGAGGAGAAGTGAATTATGATGTTAAAAATTTAAAACTTGCTTCTATTGGAAAAAAAAGGATTGAATGGGCTGAAAGAGAGATGCCTGTTTTGAGGTTGATAAGAGAAAGATTCAAGAATGAGAAACCATTAAAAGGTGTTAAAATCGGATGCTGCCTTCATGTTACAACAGAGACAGCAAATCTTATGATAACACTTAAAGAGGGGGGAGCAGAAGTGCGACTCTGTGCTTCAAATCCACTTTCAACTCAGGATGATGTTGCAGCTTCCCTTGTTAAGGATTTTGGAATACCTGTTTTTGCTATAAAGGGAGAAGCGAGGAGTACATATTATAAACATATAAAGGATGTTCTTTCAATGAAGCCAGACCTTACTATGGATGATGGAGCAGACCTTGTTTCAACTGTTCATAAATCAAAGAAAAATGAGTTTCCAAATATTATTGGTGGAACTGAGGAGACAACAACAGGTGTTATTCGTCTGAGAGCAATGGCAAAGGATGGAGTTTTAAGGTATCCTATAATTGCAGTAAATGATGCTTATACAAAGCATCTTTTTGACAATAGATATGGAACAGGTCAGTCAACAATTGATGGAATCTTAAGAGCAACAAATATACTTTTCTCCGGGAAAATTGTTGTTGTGTGTGGATATGGCTGGTGTGGAAGAGGAATTGCAATGAGAGCAAAGGGAATGGGAGCAAGGGTTGTTATTTGTGAAGTTGACCCTTTGAAAGCACTTGAGGCATGTATGGATGGATATGAGGTTTTAAGGATTGATGATGCTTCAAAAATAGGTGATATTTTTATAACAGCAACAGGAGATATTGAGGTTATTGGAAAAAGGCATTTTCTTAAAATGAAGGATGGATCAATTGTTTGTAATGCAGGTCATTTTAATGTTGAAATTGATTTGATGGGACTTAAAGAGATATCAAAAAGTAAGAGGAAGATAAGGGATAATGTTGAAGAGTATAAACTTAAAAATGGAAAAAGTATTTTTGTTCTTGCTGAGGGTCGACTTGTAAATCTTGCATCTGCTGAAGGACATCCAGCAAGTGTTATGGATATGAGTTTTGCAAATCAGGCACTCTGTTCAGAATATTTAGTAAAGAATGCTAAAAAACTTGATAAAAAAGTTTATAGAGTTCCAGAAGAGATAGATAGAAGAATAGCAGAGTTGAAATTAAAGAGTATGGGAATAAGAATAGATAAACTTACACCAAGACAGAAGAGATATTTGAGTTCATGGGAGGAAGGAACATAAAGAGTGAATAGCGAATGGCGAATGGCAAATGGCAAATAGTAAATGGCGAATGGTGGGTGGAGACATAGTTGGCGTAAGGTGTAAAGGATAAAGTAGCGCACCCTTCAGGGTGCGAAATAGAGAAAAGTGAGCAGAAAGAGGATTAAGGAGAAAGCAAAAAGGATAAAGTTGATTGTTATGGATGTTGATGGTGTTCTTACTCCAGGTGATGTTACTTTTATAAATGGAAAAGAGGTTAAGTTCTGGTATGCAAGGGATAGGATTGCATTTTATATATTGAAACGAATTGGAGATATAAAGACATGTTGGCTTACTGGAAGAAGTTCTCTTGAGGTAAAAAAAAGAGCAAAGGAGCTTGGTGCTATTCTTTTTGATGGGGTAAAGAGGAAAAAGGATATATGGAAAGATATTCTTAAAAGATTTAAAGTAAAAAAGGAAGAGGTTGCATATATTGGTGATGATATAGTTGATTTATATCCAATAAAGAATTCTGGATTAAGTTTTGCTCCAAAGGATGCATGTTATGATGTTAAAAAGGCTGTTGATTATGTTACAGAAGCGAAAGGTGGTAGAGGAGTTTTTAGAGAGGTTGTTGAAATAATTTTAAAGGCAAAAGGACTGTGGAAAAAAGCATTATCTTATTATCTTTGATATTTTTTTCTGTATTATCCTGTTCAAAAAAGAAGGAAGAACTGCCAGAAAATATTTATAAAGATGTAATAAAAGAGTTTAATTTGAAAAGGACAAAAGAGGGAAAAATTCTCTGGAATCTTAAAGCAAAGGAGGCGGAGATTTCAAATAATATAATCAATTTAAGAGGGATTGAGTTTGAGTTGTTTCATAATTCTAAAAAGGTTAAACTCAATGCAGATAAAGGAAGAATATTTAAAGATTCAAATAAAGTTTACCTTGAAGGAAATATTGTTATTGAAGGAGAGGGTAAGAAGGTTTATCTTGATGATTTAAGTTATGATGAGAAAAGTTCAAAGTTTTATTCAAAAGGAAATGTTAGGGAGGAAACGGATAATTTAATTATAGAAGGAGAAGGACTTGTTGCAACATTCGATTTGAAAAAAGTAGAAATAATTGATAATGTAAGAATAAAGAGAAAATGATACTTTTTATTATATTTTCAATTTCTCTTTTTTCTTTGAATATTGAAGCAGGAAAAATGGTTTTAAAAGAAAGAGGAAAAAAAGTTTTTCTAAGTAAAAGAGTCATTTTGAAAGAAGATGATATTTATATAGAATTTGATAAGGGCTTCTGGAATAAGGAAAAAGGGATTATATCTGGTGAAGGAGAAATCTATTTTATTTTAAAATCAACAACATCAATTTTAAAGGGTAATGCAGAGGAAGGATTTTATGATGAAAATGAAGAAAAAATTTTACTTAAAGGAATTAAGAATATTGTATATAATTATTTTGTGAAGGATTCAACATATACATTTTACATCACAGGGGATAACCTTTTACTTTTCAAAAAATCAAGAAAAGTTAAACTGGAAGGGGAGGTTGTTGGGATTGATTTTGAAGATTATGTTATAAGAGGAGAAAGTATGTTTTATGATGATTCAAAAAGGATATTGAGAGTAGATCCCTTGAATAATCTTAGAAAGAAAAATAATGGGATGGAAGTGGAAGGAGAGAGTTTGATTTATAGAATTGATGAGGAAGAGGTTTTTATTGAAGGAAACGTAAGTGGAAGTATAACTTTGAAATAATGCTTGAAGCAAAAGGGATAAGGAAATTTTATGGAAAGAGGGAAGTTGTAAAAGGAGTTGATATAATCTTATCAACAGGAGAGGTTGTGGGACTCCTTGGTCCAAATGGAGCAGGAAAGACAACAATCTTTTATTCAATAATGGGAGTTGTAAAACCTGAGGAAGGAAGGGTTTTTGTGGATGGAAAAGAGATAACAGATTTTCCGCTTTATAAAAGAGCAAGGGAGGGAATAGCGTATCTTGCACAGGAGCCATCAATTTTTAGAGGTTTAACTGTTGAAGAAAACTTGGAGGCAATACTTGAGTTCATAATTAAAGATAGAGGAAAGATAAAGGAAAGAAGGGAGCAACTTTTAAAGGAGCTTGGACTTGAAAAAGTGAGAAAGATAAAAGCATATAATCTTTCAGGAGGAGAAAAAAGAAGAGTTGAGGTTGCAAGGGTTCTTGCAACAAATCCAAAGTATCTTCTTCTTGATGAACCATTTGTAGGGATTGATCCAAAGACAATTGATGAACTTCAGAGAATTATATGGAGTTTGAGGAAAAGGAATATTGGAATACTTATAACAGATCACAATGTAAGGGATACACTTGAGGTTATTGACAGAGCATATATAATTTATGATGGTAAGATTTTATTTAAAGGAAAAGGAGAGGAGCTTTTAGAATCAAAAGAGGTAAGAAGATTTTATTTAGGAGAGAAGTTTAAGGTGTAAGGAGGTAGCATGGATGTTGAGATTGTAGCAAGGAATTTTGAGTTGACACAAGCAATAAGAGATTACTGTTTTAAAAGACTTGAAAGAGTTTCAAAATATTTTGATGAAGGAACACATGGTCACATAACCCTTTCGGTTGAGAAGGGGACACATCAGGCAGAATGTTTTTTTAATATTCCTCATAAAAAAGGAGTCCATCTTAAAGCAAAGGGAGAGGATATTTATAGCGCAATAGATATTCTTATAGATCATCTTGATGAAAAATTAAGAAGAATCAGAGAAAAAATGAGGGATTCGAAAAGGAAAAGGGTTTTGAAAAAGGAAGAGATGAGGGCATTTTTGAAAACCTACTCTCCTGATATGAATGCAATTCAGAAAAAATATATTAAAATTGAACCTATGAGTTTCAGGGAGGCAATTGAAAGGATGGAGAATGAAGGTTATAAGTTCTGGATTTATATTGACTCAAAAACAGAGCTTCTTCAGATTGCATATAAAAGAGAAAATGGTGGTTATGGACTAATTGAACCTGTTATAGAGGAGGAATCTTGAAAATTGTTGATTATTTGAAGGATGATGCAATTATAATTGGGCTTAAATCAAGGAGCAAGAAAAAGGTTATTGAGGAAATTATAACACATCTTGTGAGAAAGAAAATTGTTCACCCCAAATTAAAAAAGGAGATGATAAAGATAATACTTAAAAGGGAGGCACTCGGTTCAACCGGAATAGGACAGGGTGTTGCGTTGCCACATGCAAGGAGCCCAAAATTAAAAAATGTAATTCTTGCTTTTGCAAACTCCAAGGAAGGAGTTGAGTTTAACTCACTTGATAATGAACCTGTTTTTATTTTTTTTCTTCTTCTTTTTCCTGATTCAAAAAAGGATTTGTCAAAAACTCATGAAGGGCTTGAAATTCTTTCAAAACTTGCAAAACTTTTGAAAGACAGATTTTTCAGAAAAGCACTTATGGAAGCAAGAGATGTTCAGGATGTTAAAAGAATTATAGAAGACGAGGAAAGTGGTTAGTGAGGTTGTTTTCATCACAGGTATATCAGGTGCTGGGAAAACACTTGCGTTGAATTTTCTTGAAGATAATGGATACTTTTGTGTTGATAATCTTCCTCTTTCTCTATTACCTCAATTTATAAAATTGTTAATTTCACAGAAGAAAAAAGTTAAGGTTGGTCTTGTTTTTGATGTGAGAGAAAAGATATTTTTTGAAGATTTTAATAAGG
>QMOP01000080.1 GCA_003650255.1 Caldisericota bacterium | reverse complement strand
TTTTTCCTTTATTCATCTGACAATGGAAAGACATGGAATAAAATAGCAAATTCTGATGTAGCTGTTTCTGATGGATGGTCGCAGATCTGGGCTGTTCCAGATTTATCAAATGATTCAACATATGTTTTAAAAGCATTTGCTGTTGATAATGCTGGAAATATTGCTTCTTCTTCAGAATTGGAAGTTTTGCTTGATGCAACAGACCCAGAAATCCTTTCATTCACAATAGATGGTTCTTCAGATACAGTAATAGAACTTGAATATGGTAAACTTTATACCTGGAGTGTTACAACAGTTTCACCTGATATTGACAATCTAACATTTCAAACCGGAGGTGCGGTTCCGGATTATGACTGGTCATGGAGTCCAGGAGACAAAATAACAAGTTATACTGGAAGTGGAACGACATCAGATCCTTACAGGTTCAGTGGAACAGTTTTAATAGCAATTGACCCAAATGAAGACAATCAACAGGAGACAATTACTGCAACTTTGGAGGATAAATCAGGAAGAATAGTTCAAGTTACAAAAACACTTAATTTAAAGGATGTAACCCCAACACAAGCAACAATCTCATCTATTGATGGGTTTGCAGTAAGTGAAGGAGATAAGATTAAAACTGCCGATAGGTTTATAAATATTGTATCTTCTCTTGATGTTGATGATGATGGAGTTTTAAAATTTCAATATAGACCCCTTGGAAGTTCAACATGGATAACATTTGCTGAAGATACAACTCCTGATAATGGTGATTCAGCAGTTTTTCCTCCTGATGGAGTAACACTTACTCCTGGTGATTATGAATTGAGAGTTTTGTGTATTGATGATGACAACAATCCTGATCCAAATCCTGCAACATACACTGTAACTATATCCACAACAGAACCTGATATAAAACCAGCGACAATTATATCTGTAAATAATACAAATGGAACAATCACAGCAGTAGAGTATGATGAACTTGTTGACCAGGTCAAGTTTGAGTATAGGAGAGTTGGAGATTCTGAATGGAAGATACTTGGTTCTGACAATATTCCTGATTCAAATTTTGGAAATGCTGGAAATACGTGGAGTAGCACACTTGCAAATCTTTCAGAAGGAGTTTATGAAGTAAGGGCAATAGCACAGTATACTGCTGGAAATGCTCAGGCAGATTCATCCTTTACACCAATTTATAAAGTTGAGATAAAAGAGGATACAGCAGGGAATAAACTTTATTATTTATATGAAGAGGAGAAAATTGAACTTGGTTTAGTGGATGCAAACTTCACTCCAACCTATGCAGGAACAAAGAACACATTTGTAGCGACTCTTGTTATAAACTCCTCAATTACACTTCAGAATGTCTCAGCAAGACTTCTTATATCAGGAAGTGTTGATAAATATCTTGATGTTTCTGGTTCAGGAGGAAACTGGACTGCTTCTGTTGACATATCTGAGGTAGCATTTGGTGGAACAGGTAGGATTATTGTAAATGCATTAGATTTGAATGGAAATATAATATCAATTTCCAAGCCTATAGGAATTGCTGCTTCCTCAAATAATCCAACTCCAACAGCAGGAAGGGTTACAAATGTTACATGGACCGATTCTCTTGAACATAATACTGCTATGGCTGTTTATCCTGTAAGTATGCCAACAACTCCAAGTAATCAAATATCATTGGTAAAACCAATAGGAGAGGTATGGGAGTTCTTACTTTCTGATCCAGAGGCATTTTCAGAATCTGATCCTGATGGAGATGGGACATTAACTCAATGCACAATAACAATGTCATATCAGGATAATGAGTTAAATGGAGAGGACGAGAACAAACTTGGTGTTGCTTGGTGGGATGAAAGTAAGGGTGAATGGAGTGCAGAGGGAATTACAGGAGTTAGCAGGGACCTTGTGAATAACACAGTTACTTTTACAGTTAATCATTTCTCAAAATTTGCTCTTGCTGTAATTGATTCAGAACCAGAAATAAAGTTTATCTCTCCTTCTGATGGTGGATATGCTCCTTCGGATCCTCTGATTGATGTTATCATTACGGATAAATTTTCAGCAATAAGAAGTGTGAAAATTTTTGTTGATGGGGTTGAACAGACAGCAAATTTTGCTACTGTAAGTGGACATGATGGAATAGACAATGATGGAAATGGACTTGTTGATGAAGAGAACCTTTCAAACTTTACAACAGAACTTCCTTTAAATCAGACATCTTCAACCGGTGCAAGGTACAAGGTCAAAGCACCACTTCATCTTTCACCAGGAACATCACATACAATAGATCTCATTGCCACAAATGAAGAAGGAGTATCCTCCTCAAAGGTGGTAAGTTTTACTGTTGGTAAAGTTCTTTCTCTTGAAAATGTATATCCAGAGAATAATCCATTTAATCCATTAAATGAGAGTTGCAGAATATATTTTACCCCTACATCTGAAGCAAATATAAGAATAAAGATTTATGATTTTTCAGGTAAGGTTGTCTTTGAAAAGAATCTTGGAAGACCATCTGAGTATTGTTATGACTGGAATGGAAGGGATAAGAATAACAATATTCTTGCAAACGGCGTTTATTTTGTTGATATTATTGCAGAAGGAGATTCTGGAAAGGATACAGAAAGAATAAAGATAGCAATACTTAAATAAGGAGGTCAGAATGAGAAGAATAATCTTTTGTTTTATTCTCTCTTTAAGTTTTATCAAATCCTATTCAGGAGTTAATGCACTGCCATTTTTGAGATATGGTATTGGAGCAAGGGCAGTTGGTATGGGTGGAGCATTTACAGGGCTCTGTAATGATGCATCAAGTGTTTTCTGGAATCCAGCAGGAATTAGTGGTGTTCTTGAAAACGAATTCAATCTTACAACATCCATTCTTTCTGATGGAAGAAATGATAATCTTGTTCTTGTTGCACTTCCTAAAACTGGCATAGGTTTTCTTTTTGAGATGGTTGGAGTTGGTGATGTTCATGGGTATGAAAATGGTGTTCCTTCAGGAGAATTTAACTGGGATAATCAGGTTTTTAACATCACTTATTCAAAAGCAATTACTGACGGTGTTCAGTGGGGATTGACTCTTAAATATGTGATGAGTAAATTGAAAGATGAAAAAGCATCATCTTTTGGTTTTGATTTTGGAGTTAAGGCATATCCTTCAAAGAAAATATCATTTGGTTTTGTTATAAAGGATGTTGCCTCCTCTCTTAAATGGTCAACAGGAGCAAAGGATGAAATACCAATTTATGTGAGAAGTGGTATAACATTTAAACTTCTTAATTATAAACTTCTTACTTCTTTTGATATTGGAAAGGTGGAGGGAGAGGATAAAATGAGATACTCTTTTGGTGCAGAATACTGGCTTGCCAAGAGTTTTGCTGTAAGAAGTGGATATTCTGATAACGGTTTTTCAGCAGGAATATCAATTGGAATTAAAAAGTTGCTTCTCGAATACTCATTTTCAGATGAGGACTTATCATCAAGACAGATTCTTTCACTTTCGCTGAAATTTTAATATAATCTTCAGATAATGATAATTCTTTTGTTTTTGGTGGTAAATCTATTTTGCGATTTTCCAGGAAATAGATTTCAATTTGTAGTTTTAAAGTATAAAGGAGAATGGAGAAGAAATATATCAGGAATAAAGGGGATTCTTGATTTAAAAAGTAAAGATATATTTTATTATCCATTTCTTTTTATGACAGGAAGAGGAGATTTTTCTTTTAATAGAGATGAAAGAGAAAATTTAAAAATTTATCTTGAAAGAGGTGGTTTTTTATGGGTTGATTCTTCAGGAGATTCATCCTTTATTTCTTCGTTGGAAAGGGAATTTAAATTGATTTTTCCACAGAAAAAGTTTTTAAAGATTCCTAAAAATTCGGCAATTTTTTATTCATTTTATCTTCTTCCACAGGTTGGAGGTAGGATAAGGGTTTCAGATTATCTTTATGGAATTGATATAGGTGGAAGGTGGGCAGTTGTTTTAAGCAAGAATGATTTTACTGGTTCCTGGAGTATTGATAATATGGGAAGATGGTTATATGAGTGTGTTCCTGATGGAGAGAAACAGAGATGGGAGGGTATGAAACTCACAGTAAATATTATAATGTATTCTCTTTGTGGAACATACAAACTTGACAAGATTCATCAACCCTTTATTGAAAGAAAACTTAGATGAAAAGATTTGTTTTTCTTGTTTTTGTTCTTCTTTTTATTATAAATCCTTCTTTTAAAATTTATAAGAAAAGAAAAATTAAAGGGGCTGTTCTTGTTGACCTTTCAAGAAGTATGAAAGGGAATATTGAGAAGGTAAAAAAGATTCTACCTCTTTTTAAAAACTTTGATTTTTATGGATTTAGCGATGATGTTTTTAAGATTGATAAAAATGATTTGGGATTGAGGAAGGGACTTACAGATATGTTCTCTGCAATAGAGGGTTTAAAAGGGTATGAAGAGATTTTTTTGATTTCGGATGGAATACACAATAAAGGAAAAAAGGATTTTTCAATTTCTTCAAAAATTCATTCAATTTATGTTGGAGAAAAACCTGAACCTGATGCATTTATAAAAAGTATTGAATATCCTGATTATTCATTTCTTGATTCAAACATAGAAGTTTTTGTTGGAGTTGATTTTAAGGGTTTTCTTCCAGAAGAGTTTTCTCTTTATTTAAAAGAGGATGGAAAGTTAATAAAAACTTTTCAGTATAGAAATCATGATAAAAGGGCTGTTATTTCTTTTAAACCGGAAAGGACAGGAAGAAGGAAATATGAGGTAATACTCAAGAAGTATCCAGAGGAAAGAAATTATAAGAATAATTCAAAAGTTTTTTATATTAATATTCTTCCTTCTAAGATAAGGGTTCTTTATATCTGCGGAAGGCCTGGATGGGAGTATAGATTTTTAAGAAGGTTTCTTAAATCAAATCCAAGGATTGAACTTGTTTCATTTATAATTTTGAGAAATCCTGAGGATGTTGCAGTTGCTCCTGAAAGGGAACTATCACTTATTCCTTTTCCTTCAAGAGAAATTTTTACAAAAGAGATTTATGATTACAATCTTTTTATACTGGAGAATTTTGATTATAGAAGATTTTTTCCTTCGTCATATCTTGAAAATGTTGTTAATTTTGTTTTAAATGGTGGAGGTTTTCTATTGATTGGTGGAGAGAATTTTTCTGGTAAAATTTATAAAGGGACTGCTCTTGAAAAAATTCTTCCAGTAAAAATTGGTTTTGAAAGTAGATTTATTAATAAAAGTTTTAAAGTTTTTCCTGTAGCTTTTCATCCAATCACAGGTTCAAAGGATAAATGGAAGGATTCTCCTACTATGCAGGGATTAAATGTTGTTGAAGGAGTAAATGGAAAAGTTTTGCTAAAAACAGAAAACGGAAATCCTTATATTGTTATCAAAAAGATTGGTTCTGGAAGGGTTGCCTGTATTCTTGGAAATACACTGTGGAGATTATCTTTTATAGAAGGAAAAAAATATTTTTACTGGAATTTCTGGAAGAATCTTATTTACTGGTTGCTTGGTTTCCCGTCTGTTGAAGAGATAAATATTGAATATGAGAGAAGAATTTACAGAATTGGAGAAGAATGTGTTTTTTATTTAAAAGGGAAATTTGAGGAATTGAAGGATACAGAGTTTTTTGTTTTTTATCCGGATAAAAGGAAAGAAAAGATTGAAGGAGATTTTGATTTAAAAAGAGGAAGAATATTTTATAGATTTACTTTTGATACTCCTGGAAAGTACAGATTTTTTGTAAAAAAGAAAGAGTTTCAGAAAAGTTTCTCTATAAATGTTAAGGATATTGATATTGAACTTGAAAAGAAAGATGGAAATCCGGAACTTCTTAAATGGATATCAGATAAGACAGGAGGAAGATTTTTCAATTTTGATGATATTAAGAAGTTAGAAGATTTTCTTAAGAAAGAAAGATTTATTGAAAATATTTATCCGTTTCGTTCATTATACTTCTTTCTTTTTCTTGTAATTTATCTTGTATTTATCTGGATTAGATGGTAAAATTAAAATATGTATTTGGTTTTGTTTTGTTTATTTCTATTTTCTGGTGTTGACCAGATACCATACTGGGCTTATGATGGAAATTATCAGGGAGCAAGAAATATTTCCCTTGGTGCAAGTGGTTGTGCTGACTTTTCTTCTGATTCTATTTTTTATAATCCAGCATCAGTTTATAACATAGTAAAGGTTCCCCTTTTTATTTTGTCATATAGAATTATGAGAAAACCAGATGAAGATTTATATCCTTCAAATAAAAGATTTCTTTCAGTTGGAGTAATTTCTGATAGGGGTGGTTTTACATATGAGGTTTTATCATCATACAAATTTTTCGTATCTACAAAAACATGTGAGATAAAGGTAAATAAGTATTCGTTTATTGTTTCA
>QMOP01000079.1 GCA_003650255.1 Caldisericota bacterium | reverse complement strand
GAAGAAGTCAAAGAATGTTCTAAAATAATTTGCAATATCAAAATTTTTTAGAAACCTTTCAACATTTTCAAGCATTTTATTAAACTCAATCAAAATCCATTTACATTCTTCAGGAATTTTCTCAAAATCTATTTTTTCTTTTTTGAAATTCTCCAGATTCATAAAAATAAATCTTGAGGCATTCCAGAATTTTGTAAGAAAATTCCTTGCAAATATGAAGTTATCCTCTCCAATTTCAAGATCTTTTCCTGTTGTTGCATGATAAACAATTCCAACTCTTAAAGCATCTGCGCCATATTTATTTACTATATCAAGTGGATCAATAACATTTCCAAGAGATTTACTCATCTTTTTTCCAGTTTTATCTCTAACAATTCCATGAATTAAAACATTTTTAAATGGAACTTCTTTCATAAAATAAAGTCCCATCATAACCATCCTTGCAACCCAAAGGTAAAGAATCTCATACCCTGTTACAAGAACATATGTTGGATAATAATACTCTAAATCCTTATTTTTCTCAGGCCATCCGAACACAGAAAATGGCCATAAAGCAGAAGAAAACCATGTATCAAGAACATCCTCATCCTGAACCAATTTTTGAGAACCACAATAAGGACATTTTTCTAACTTTTCAAAAGAAACAATAACTCCATTTTTCATTTTGCATTTTTCATTTTTCATTTCCTGACAATACCAAACAGGTATTCTATGCCCCCACCATATTTGCCTTGAAATACACCAGTCCTTTAAATTTTCGATCCACAGTTTATAAGAATTTCTCCATTCCTCTGGAAAAAATTTAGGATATCCTTCTTCAATTTTTTCTAATGCTATTTTTGAAAGTTCATCCATTTTAATAAACCACTGTTTTGAAATAAGTGGTTCAATAATTGTTCCACATCTATAACATGTTCCAACAGAGTGCCTGTAATCCTCTTCTTTTATAAGATAACCACCACTTTTTAAATCCTCAAGAAGCAATTCTCTACATTCAAATCTATCAAGACCCCTGTATTTTTCCGGCACATTATCAGTCATTCTTCCTTTTTCATCTATAACCTTTATTCCCGGAAGATTGTGGGTGAGTGAGATTTCAAAATCTGTCATATCATGAAATGGAGTAACTTTAACAGCACCAGTTCCGAACTCAGGATCAACTCTTTCATCAGCTATAACAGGTATTTTTCTGTTAGCAATAGGTAAAATTAGAGTTCTTCCAATAAATTTTTTATATCTTTCATCAGAAGGATGGACAGCAACTGCAGTATCACCAAGCATTGTTTCAGGTCTTGTAGTTGCGACAACAATAAAATCTCCATCTTCTGCAGGATATTTTATGTACCAGAGTTTTGAATCTTTCTCCACATATTCAAGTTCAATATCAGCAAGTGCTGTTTCACACCTGATACACCAGTTTATCAACCTCTCTCCTCTATAAATGAGCCCATCCTCAAAAAGTTTTTTAAAAGCAGAATAAACTGCTTTTGAGCAAACCTCATCCATTGTAAAACGGGTTCTATCCCAATCGCAGAGACACCCAATCTTTCTAAGTTGATGGAGTATTGTTGAACCTGTCTCATTCTTCCATTTCCACATCAACTCAAGAAACTTTTCCCTTCCAATCTCCTTCCTTGTCTTTTTCTCTTTCTTTAAAATTTCTCTTTCAACAACATTCTGTGTTGCTATCCCTCCGTGGTCTACACCTGGAACCCAGCAAGCATTAAAACATTTCAATTTTTCAATTCTTATTATCACATCTTGAAGAATATTGTTTAATGCATGACCCATATGTAGATTTCCAGTTACGTTAGGTGGAGGAATTACTATTGTCCTTGGAACTCTTTCGTCAGGAACAGAATGGTAAATTTTACTTTCAATCCAGTATTTATTCCATTTCTCTTCAACTAAAGAGAAGTCATATCTTTTTGGAAGTTCCTTCATTCCTCAAGTGGCTTTGCTTCATCAATTAACATAATGGGAATTCCGTCTTTTATGGGATAGTAAACCTTACAATTATCACATATAAGTTTCTCTCCTTCAAGACGTATATCACCTTTACATTTTGGGCAGGCAAGAATTTCAAGAAGTTCTTTATCAATCATATTCCCTCCTATTTCTCAGTGAACAGGAAATGGCGAATGGCAAATAGCGAATGGTGAATGGTAAATAGTGAGCAGAGAGCAGACAGCAATAAGCAGGGGGAAGTGGTTTTTCCCAAGGAGGCTTTACGAGCGAGGACATGGTGCATTCTACCGCAGCGAGTAGAGCGAGCCACATACGCGAGCGTCCTCCGAGGGGAAAACCACTTTTCCTTTTCATTTTCTTAATTTCATTTTAAAATATTCTATTGTTCTTATAAGTCCATCCTCTATTTTAACTTTTGGTTCCCATCCAAGTTTTTCTTTTGCAAGTGTTATATCTGGCTGTCTTATTTTCGGATCATCTTCAGGCAAAGGAAGATACTTAATCTTACCTTTTGAATTGGTAAGTTTTATTATAAGATTTGCCATCTCATTTAAACTCATTTCAACAGGATTTCCAAGATTAACCGGCTGATTCAAATCAGAAAAAAGAAGTTTGTAAATTCCCTCAACCATATCACTTATATAACAGAAACTCCTTGTCTGCGTTCCATCTCCATAAACAGTCAAATCCTCTCCTTTCAATGCCTGCGTTATAAAATTCGGAATTGCTCTTCCATCATCAATCCTCATTCTTTCTCCAAATGTATTAAATATTCTTGCAATTCTAACTTCAATTCCATGATATCTATGATATGCCATTGTGAGTGCTTCAGCAAACCTTTTTGCCTCATCATATACACCTCTTGGTCCTATTGGGTTCACATTTCCCCAGTAATCCTCTTTTTGAGGATGAACAAGAGGATCTCCATAAACTTCAGAAGTGGATGCAAGTAGAAATATTGCTTTTTTTTCTTTTGCAAGTCCAAGTGTTTTGTGTGTTCCAAGTGAACCAACCTTTAATGTTTGAATTGGAAGTTGTTGATAATCTTTTGGAGATGCAGGAGATGCAAAATGAAGAATTGCATCAAGTTTTCCTGGAACATGAACATAATTTGTAACATCATATTTTATAAAAGTAAAACCATCCCTCCCAAAAAGATGTTCAATATTTGAAATATCTCCTGTTATAAGATTATCCATTCCTATAACCTCATGTCCTTCTTTTAAAAACCTCTCTGCAAGATGCGAACCAATAAATCCAGCACAACCTGTTATAAGAACTCTCATCTTCCTATCCCATCATAGATAAAACCTAATTCCTCCATCTTTCTTCTTTCAAATAAATTCCTTCCATCAATAAAAACAGGAACTCTCATAACTTTTCTTAACTTTTTCAAATCTATCTTCTTAAACTCATCCCATTCAGTAAGCAAAATTATACCTTCAGAATCCTCACCAACTTCATAAACATTCTTACAATATTTAATTTTGGTATGAGAATAAACCTTTTTTAAGTTTTCCATTGCTTTTGGGTCATAACAGGAAACTTTTGCTCCTTCCTCAAGAAGCCTCTTTATTATATAAATACTTGGTGCTTCCCTTATATCATCTGTATTTGGTTTAAATGATATCCCAAGTATTCCTATCTTTTTACCATTTAAATTCCACAAGGATTTTTTAAGTTTTTCTATAACAATCTCCCTTTGTTCAATATTAATTTTCTGGACCTCTTTTAAAAGTGTAAAGTCAAAACCACATTTTTTAGCAATCCATATAAAAGCTGAAACATCTTTTGGAAAACAACTTCCACCAAAACCAACCCCTGCATCAAGGAATTCTCTTCCAATTCTTTTGTCAAGACCCATTCCAGTACTTACATCCTTAACATCTGCTCCAACCTTTTCACATATTCTTGAAATAAAATTTATATATGAAATTTTCATTGCAAGGAATGAGTTTGAAGCATGTTTTATTAGTTCTGCTGTTTCAATATTTGTAAAAAGTTTCTTTGCTTTAATTTTTTTATAAATATCTTCCATAATCTTTCTTGCTCTTTCAGTTTCAACACCTATCACAATCCTATCTGGATTTAGAAAATCCTCTATAGCCCTTCCCTCTCTTAAAAATTCAGGATTTGAAACAACATCAAATGGAATATTTTTCTTGTTATAAAGGTTCATAACCCTCTTGATCCATTTACCTGTTTCAACAGGAACAGTTGATTTTTCAACTATCACCTTATATGAGTTCATTGAAAGGGCAATTTTTTTTGAAACATCCTCAACATATCTCATATCAGCACTTCCATCCTCTCTTGGTGGAGTATTTACTGCAATAAAAATAACATCACTTTTTCTAACCCCTTCTTTAATTGAAGTTGTAAATCTTAATCTTTTTTTATTCTTTTTAAGAAGTTCCTGTATTCCTGGTTCATAAATTGGAGAAATATAGTTTTTTAATTTCCTAATCTTTTCCTTATTGCTGTCAACTCCTGTTACACTGTGTCCCAATTCAGCAAGACAACAACAAGTTGTAAGTCCAACATATCCAGTTCCTATAACACAGACCTTCATTTTCCCTCCAGATACTCCTTTAAAGCTTCTTTCCAATCTCTTAATGGTTTAAATCCGGATAATTTCCACATAAAATTTTCAAGTCGTGAATCCTCTGGCCTTTTTGCTTCTCTGTGAAGTTCATCTGATTTTATAGGAACAACCTCTAATTTTTTCTTTTTCATTTTCAAAACTTCATTTGCAAATTCATACCAGCTACAGTATCCAGAATTTGTGATATGATATATTCCAAAACCAGCCTCTTCAATAATCTTTCTTATTGCAAAAGCAAGGTCCTTTGTATATGTAGGAGAACCAATCTGGTCATCAACAATTCTTAAAAGAGGCTGTCTTTTTGAAAGTTTAAGAATAGTATCAACAAAATTTTTTCCACCTTCTCCAAAAAGCCAGGAACTTCTCACAATCCAGAACTTCTGTAATAAATCTCTTACAAAAATTTCTCCCCAGTATTTACTCATTCCATATGAATTTATAGGATTTGGATTATCATATTCAAGATAAGGAGAACCTTTTTTTCCATCAAATACGTAATCGGTTGATATATATAGAAGTGGAGTATCAAATCTCTGACATGCAATTGAAACATTCCTTGTCCCAATAGCATTTACAAGAAAACATTTTTCCATTTCAATTTCTGCCCTGTCAACATCAGTGTAGGCGGCAAGATGGATAAAATAATCAGGATTAATCTTTGGAATTAAATCATAAATTTCATCCTTTTTTGTTATGTCAAGTTTTATAAATTCAATACTGTAATCATCTATCTCCTTTACATCTATTCCATAAATTTCATAATCACTTTTAAAAACATCCTTTACTTCTTTCCCAAGCATACCTGAAACTCCTGTAATTATAACCTTCCTCATGCCTGTTTTGATAGATTCTGAATAAATTCAATCAAAAATGAAAGAATAATACTTAAAATAAATGATATTACAAAAGAGACACCAACAATTAATCTTTTTCTTGGAGATACAGGATATTCCGGAACTTCTGCAAATGAAACAATCTTCACATCTCCTATATTTGCTTTTGATGCAATTATTGCGTCTGTTAATCTTGAAAAAACAGCATTAAACTTTTTCTTTATCAAATCTATATCCCTCTCATATGAGATCTTTCTCTGAATAAGTTTATTTAAAGTTTTCTCAAGTCTTTCATACTCATCCCTTGTCCTCCTATATTCACTTTTTATATACTCATACTCCCTTTTCAAAGAGGCAAGTTCTATATTTGCTTCAGCAAGTTTTTTCTCAATATCCTGATAAACAGGATTTAAGACCTGAGTTGCAAGTTTCTTATCTTTTAATGATTTCCATATATCTTCTGTCTTTTCTACTTTTTGCCATAATGCCTCATCACTTATTGCTTTTGAAAGTGTTATAAATCTATCATGTTTCCTTAATTCCTCTTTTAACACATTTATTTTTTCTTCAAGAATCTTTATACTATCCTTTTTGGTTAAAAGCTGTTTCTCATAATTTTTAACTTTTTCTTTAAGGGTATCCAGTTTTGTTTTTATCAAATCAAAATCAGACTCTCTTAAAAATCTCCTGTACTCCTCCTCTTTATTCTCCAGCTCTTTTCTCACATTCTCATACTCTTTATAAAGAAAATCAAATGATTTTTCCAATTCTCCACCAGCAATACTTCTTGAGACATCAAGGTAAACCTCGGCCCAAGTATCTGCTAACTTTTTAGCAAATTCAGGATTTGTATCCTTTACCTTCAACTCAATAAGAGTTGTATTTTTTATCCTTTCAGGATTCAATTTCCTCCTAATCTTTGCTATTGTCTCTTTAACACCAAGTTTTTCAGTAATTTTTTCAACAACCTGATTAGACTTAAGAAGATTTAGATGTGTCTCAATTGAAATAATAG
>QMOP01000078.1 GCA_003650255.1 Caldisericota bacterium | reverse complement strand
TGTAAAGATAGATTTCCATAGGAGGATAAGAAGGGGATTTCCTGAAGTTGTTTTTGGAGAAGGAAAAAGGTTAGAGGATTTGAAAAGGATTATAAGGGAATATAGGAAAAAAAAGGAGGAACTTATAATAACAAGGTTAAAAAAGGATGTATATGAAGTTTTAAAAAGAAATTTTGACGAATTAGAATACGATGAAGTTGCAGAGATTTTATTTCTTAATAGAAAAAGGAGAAAACTTAAGGACTCAGGGATTCTCATTATAACTGCTGGAACATCTGATATAAAGGTTGCAGAGGAGGCAAGGATTACATGTGAACTTTTTGGATATAAGGTAGATACCATCTACGATATTGGTGTTGCAGGAATTCACAGAGTTTTTGGAAATTTGAAAAAAATCAGAAGGGCAAAAATTTTAATTGTTGTTGCTGGAATGGATGGAATTCTACCGACAATTATTTCAGGCCTAACTTCCTCACCTGTTATTGCTGTGCCAACGAGTGTTGGCTATGGTTCAAATTTTAAGGGATTAAGTTCTCTTCTTACAATGCTTAATTCATGTTCTCCAGGGATAGCGGTTGTGAATATTGATAATGGATTTGGTGCTGGGTATTTTGCTTCAATTATTCTAAAAACTGTTGGAAAATGAAAATTTTATATTTTGATTGTACAAGTGGAGTAAGTGGCGATATGTTACTTTCGTCCCTTTTTTCTATCCTTGGAATAGATAAGTTTAAGGAATTAAAAGGAAGGATTCCTTTTTCTGATGTTGATGTTTCAATTAAAAATGTTTTAAGAAGTGAAATATCCTGTTTGCAGATTGAGGTAAGAAGAGAAAATGATCAACCCAAGAATATAGATGAGGTTTTTGAAATAATTGATAATTCAATTTTTGATGAAGATATAAAAGAGAAGGGGAAAAAAATATTCAGGATGATTGCAGAAACTGAGGCGGAATTGCACAGGAAAGATATTACAGAGATACATCTACATGAGTTAAGTTTTATTGATTCAATATTTGAGATACTTGGAGTTTTATTTGCAATTAAGGAACTAAATGTTGAAAAAATTTATTCTTCAAAAATTCCAGTTGGTAGAGGTGTAATTGAAATTTTACATGGAAAAATTCCTGTTCCAGCACCAGCAACACTTGAAATTCTTAAAGGTTTGCCTATTTATCAGGTTCCTATTGAAGAAGAAATAACAACTCCAACAGGTTCTGCAATTCTTAAAAACATAGTTAGTGAATTTGGGGTTTTCCCTGAGATGAAGGTAATTGATATTGGATACGGAGCAGGTAAAAAGGAAATCCTTGAACTTCCTAACTTTTTAAGGGCAATTCTTGGAGAAAGAATCTTTACTTAAATTTCCACGAGGTAAGATTTGGCCTTTCCGGAAGACCTGGCGGAGGATACATATCAAGATACGGGTCAAATTCAATTGTTGAACCCCTGAATCTGCTTATATATATGCCTCTATTTCTTGTTCCATAGAGGGAAAAGGTTCCTTTCCAGTATTTATTACTTGCATACATATAACCAGAGGTTGTGTCATAAAAATAAACTCCATGAACCTGCATTCCACTTTTTGATAGACCTCTAAATCTTATTCCACCTTTAGCAAGAGCAGCAAATGAACAATCACTTGATGCATAATGTGTTCCATTTGCATAGTTTAGGTTTCCCCTTACTTTTATAACACCTCTACCATAGGATGTTTTACTTACCATTACAGTAACCCTTCCTTTTACTGTTCCACTAACTCTTATATTTGTATTCTCTCCATAAATGATGCATCCTTCTTCTGGTATTGAATAGGTGCTACTTCCATTTACAGTAAATGTTCCATCGGAGTTGAAATCAATTCTTACATATTTTAATGTCTCCCACCATGGATCTTCTGTTGGAAGAGCATCAGAGTGAGTGAAT
Organism: Caldisericota bacterium; assembly: GCA_003650255.1. Classification (GTDB taxonomy): domain Bacteria; phylum CG03; class CG03; order B21-G15; family B21-G15; genus B21-G15. The sequence goes on along the minus strand of QMOP01000078.1, from coordinate 4,565 downwards.
TTATAATTGTAATGAATTTTATAATATTCTGTATCAAGTGTTGGAAAATCTCCAAGAGGAAAATAGTTGTATGCATTTCCAAGAACAACAATTCCAGACCCCTTACTTCCACCATAATAAAGATCTCCATCAATTGTAAGATTTCCTGTTATATTTCCCTTTACAAATACAGGACCTCCAACACATTTTACATTCCAACCAGTTATTTTCCAGTTTCCATTTATCCACATTTTTCCGTAATATGTAACATTTGATGCTGATGTTGTGAAGTTTCCATTTAGATATGTTCCATACGTTGTAAGGTCTGAGATGAACTTTATGACTATTTCCAGCCTTCTTTTTGTTTCAGGAAATGATGGGTCTTCCCCATACTTTCCAGTTGCTTCTATAAAAAGAGTATGTATATTTCTGTTTGGTATTATTTCAACTTCAGTAAAGCCAAACTCCCTGATTGAAGTTTCCCTTTCAATATTTTCACTACTGTAATGATCCTCATAGGGGTTTTGAGAAAACTGTCTCATTATCTCTGTTATACAATCACTTGCAAGGCGGGTTGCATATTGGTATCTTTCAAGTGATTTTGCAAGTTTAAATTCTATTATGCCTGTTTTAACAAGATAAACCCCAGTTATAAGGAATAAACTTGAGAGAAAGACAATAAGTATAAGGGCAAAACCTTTTTTATCCATCAATCAGGTCTCCTTTTAAGATAAAGCATTGGTGGAAGGATTTCTGTATTTAAATTGTAATCAGTTTCTCCATCATTGTTTATGTCAACTGAAAGATTAATCCTTATACTCACAATATAATCCCTTTCCTCTTTAAGGTCAAGTTCGCCATTATTATTTCCTGCCTCATCCATTTCCTCCTGAGTTACTATTCCATCCCCATTATAATCAATATTTACGCCGTTAATACTTAATAGTTCATCTTTGCTTCCAAAATATGAAAAGATGTTCTCGGTTGACAAGTTAGTTAATATAATCTCTTTATGATTTCCCCAGTTTTCCTCATTATGTGAATAATCAAGATATAAGGTATTATTCTCCACATAAATTTTCCATCTCATATCAATCTTTCCATCATTATCATCATCGTCATCTTTAAGGTTGTATCCTATTTTCCATCTTTCTTCTGCAGTTGAAAACTCAGTGGAGTCATTGTCTATGTCAGGATCATATTTGTTTATAAGTCCATCTTCGTCAAAATCTTCATTTTCGTTGTAATTCTCCCACATATTTATATCAGTTATGAAAGTGATCCTATCACTTTTTGCTTCAAGTATCTCATTTGCGTGGACAATGAGTTTTTCAATTTTTATTATTGCAGGAAATATTACTTCAAATGCTCTTTTCTTAATATCAAGTTTATATGTAAGTTTTAAACTTTTTGAAAAGAATGTACTTATTGCAATTACAACAATACTTAGAATTAGAATTGAAAGTATCATTTCAATGAGAGTGAATCCCTTTTTATGGAACATTAAAACTCCAGGTTTCTATTCTTTCTTTCTTATCCGATGGGTTCTCTGCCCAGTGGCTTACTTTTACAGTCACAGAGTGTTCTCCTTGAGAAAGTGGTGTTGAAGGAAGATAGTTTATATATCCGCCTATAGGATTTGAAATTGGAGAATAATACTCAGTTATGTTTGAAGAATTTACAACCTCATTTCCATCAAGTTCAAGGATAATACTTTGAATATCTATTCCGCTTTGATTGTCAAAAACCTTACATGAGATTAAAGGAGGGTTTGAACTGGCTACTCCAACAGGAGATTTTTCAGAAACTACAGGAGGAGAATTGTCAATTGAATCAATAAGGCATTTGAAACTGAATGTTTTTGAAACTTTATAAAGAGCATAATCTCCTGCTTCTATTGTGACAATAACTTCTTCTCCTTGGGTAAAAACTGGAAGAAATTTTTCAGAATCAATCCATCTTACCTTGCCTGTTGATGAGTCAAATGTATGAGTTGCTATTCCTACACCAGACCCTGATTCATATTTTATTGTTATAACATCAGGACATATTCCAGAGGTTTCATTTCCCTCACCAACAGGCTCATCAACAATTACTGCCTCTATAAGTGGCTGGAGGGTTTTAACTACTCCTGTAGGAGTTTCTTGTTCAATAGCAGGTGGATTTATATCAAGAATTACTCTCCTCTTACTCCATGGAGAAGAGTATTCATCTTTAAGTGCAATTCCGTATATTAAATTTTCTCCTTCATTTAGGTTCGCTGTAAGATTAAATGCAAAAAAGTTAAAATCGCCAGAATTATCAGCAATAACTGTATCAAGTGTAGGAGTATCTGTTCCTCCAAGACGCCATTCAATATTTGCAAGAGGGTCTGTTGTTCCGATAAGCTGGAGAGGAGATGATGGGTCTGCTCTATATGCTACCACATCTTCTGGATACTCCTTTGTAATTGAAAGATTATGTGAATTTATCTGCTCCTCTGTTGTTAAAGCATAAAGAATTCCATTTTCAGGTGGCTGTGTTATGACAAGTTTGAGTTCTGCTCCACTTGCTTTGCTTTCAACTCCAGTATATTTTTCCCATGAAATAATCTTTGAAGTCGTGTAGACAAGTTGTGCTTTTCTGTAGATTTTTATGACAACTTTCTTGAGATGTGTATTTGGCTCTTCTGTCTGCTCTGGTTCTCCAAATATGTCATAATAATCAGCATCTTTATTATAATCTTCGTACTTTATTTCAGGATCATAATCATCAATTAAATCAGAGTTTTCGTCTGTAAAATTCCTTAAATCCGTTATCAAACCGTCACCATCTAAATCGGATAAGTCCCTTAAGAGGAAATAGGTTGTTATTTTAAAACGGGTGAAACCATAATTCTTTATTAAATTCTTAAATTCTTCAAGTATTCCAAGGTAGGGATAGGTAGAAGTTTGATTTGTAACAGGACCAAATGTCCCGTTTAGACCAAAATTTTCTTCATTTGAGTCACAGGAAAAGACATAAGGATAAGGAATTGAATCAAGTTTTGAAATAAATACATCGGTCACCCTTACAGCATAGTTTATCTCTTTTGCTTTTATATTGAGAAGCATTCCATATTGAAGATATGCAAGCATTCCAACTGTTACAAGAGCAAGTATTGTTAAGGATATGAACGTCTCAATAAGACCAAATCCTTCCTTTCTTTTATATTTTTTATATCTTGAGAATTTTAAGAATAAAAGAAGTATTACACCAGCGATTATACCTGCTATTATTGGAGTAAATATCTTTTTTATGAATTCATTTTTGAGGAGAATAAGATAATTGAGGGGTATAAAAACCGCGTCTTTTTCAATGAAAATTTTGAATGCATCATAGATTTTAAAAAGCAAAAATATCAAGTTTACAAGGAGTGTAAAGATGAGAACCGAAAATATTATTTTAAATCTTACTTCTTCTCTCACAATATTATACTACCCTGAATCTTGCTTTTTGTCAATTTTGTTTTTATAATTAAAACTTATGAGAGTATTGAAGGGTGCAATATTTGATTTAGATGGAGTTATAGTGGATACTGTTCCAATACACTTTAAAGCATGGAAGAAGATGTTTAGTGAATATGGGATAGAATTTACTTTTGAAGATTATAAAAAGTATGTTGATGGAATTCCAAGAATTGATGGGTGCAGGGCAATAATGAAGGATTATCCTGAGGATGTAATACAGGAGGCAGCAGAGAGAAAGCAGAAGTATTTCAGGGAGTTTATTGAAAAGGAGGAGATTCCTACATTTGAATCAACAATAAATTTCATGAAAGAATTAAAGGAAAATGGAATAAAAGTATCTGTCCTTTCCTCAAGTAAAAATTCTCCGTTTATTCTTAAAAAGATTGGAGTTTATAATATGCTTGATGCAGAGGTGAATGGGAATGACATAACAAAGGGAAAACCAGACCCTGAGATTATTTTTAAAACCTTAAAAAAACTAAATCTTAATAATAATGAGGTTGTTGTATTTGAGGATGCAATTCTTGGTGTTAAAGCAGCAAAAAATGCTGGATGTTTCTGTATAGGTATTGACAGATATAATAATCCAGAAAGATTGAAAGAAGCTGATTATGTGATAAGTGATGTTTCTCAAATTGATTTAAAAAAATTAAAAGAAATTTTTGAGAAGTGAGAGGAAAGTCATTTTTTGATTATCTTTCAGACCCAGCATATTTAATATTTGAAAGGGAGTGGGACAGGGATAAGGTATCATTTTATGAGACAATCTTTACTCTTGGAAATGGATATGTTGGGATAAGGGGAGTTCTTGATGAAAACCCAACTTTTGCACATCCCGGAACATATTTTGTTGGAGTTTATGATAGTGTTGGAACCCATGTTCCTGAAATTGTGAATGCTCCAAATCCAATAAATTTCAGTATTTTTTACGGAGGAGAAAAAGTTTCTGTTGAGAATATGGATGTTATAAGTCATAGAAGAATTCTTGATATAAGAAAGGGAATTTTATACAGAAAAACAGAATTTCTTTCCTCTTTTAAAAAGAAAATACTCTTTTCATCCTTAAGATTTTTATCAATGAAAAATCCTCATTTGCTT
>QMOP01000077.1 GCA_003650255.1 Caldisericota bacterium | reverse complement strand
GGAATTTAACAAAAAAGTTGACTTTATATTTTTGAATGACCTGTATCTCTCAAAAGGGTATCTTAAAAATTTTGACTTTAAGGATGAAGAAGATTATATCTCTTTTCTTGAAAGAAAGGGGTATAAATTGAAAAAAATTATAGGTAAATGTTTTAAATTCCCTCTACTTCCCTATTCTCCTTCTCCTGTTTGTAATGACTGGTATTTTCCTTTTTTGAGAATAAAAATATTCAAAAGTTCAACAGATTTTTGGTAATTGTTCTCCTGAAAGAGCAAGAATCTTTCTCATTCCTCCTATTTTTGTCTTAAGAACAACCTCTCCTTTGCCTTTTCTTACTTCACCTATTATTCTTGCCAAATTTGAGAAGTTTTTTAAAAATTTAAGAATTTTTGAAGAAAAAGAACTTTCACAGATTATTAACATCTTTCCTTCATTTGCAAGATAAAGCGGGTCAAATCCCATTATCTCAGAATAAACCTTAACTTCCCTTTTCATTGGAATATTTTCTTCATAAATATGAAAATCAAATTTTGATTTCTCTGCAATCTCAATAAGTGATTGAGCAACACCGCCCCTTGTCGGGTCCCTCATGAAATGAATCTTATTTTTAAATTTTTTAAAAACTTCCTTTAAAAATACAAGTGACTGACAGTCAGATTTAAGTTTTGTTTTTTCTCCTGTTCTTAAAAGTTGTATTGAAATCTCATGCTCACCAATTCCTCCTGTTATCAAAATCTTATCTCCTTCCTTTATTCTATTATATCCAACATCAACAAAAATCTCTCCTATTCCTGAAGTGTTTATAAAAATTCCATCACATTTTCCTTTTTCAACTACTTTTATATCACCAGCAACAACTTCAACCTCTGCCCTTCTACTTTCTCTTGAAATTGAAAGAACAATTTTCTCAAAATCACTTAAAGAAAAACCCTCTTCAATAATCATTCCACAGGAAATAAATCTTGGAATTGCACCCTGAGAAAGAAGGTCATTTACTGTTCCTGAGATAGCAAGTTTTCCTATATCTCCTCCTTTAAAAAATATTGGTTTTACAACAAAACTGTCAGTTGCAAAGGCAATTTTTTTGTTTTTCAAATTAAGAACTGCTGAATCATCAAGTTTTTTAAGTTCTTTTGAATGTAAATACTTAAGAATAATATTTTTTATTAACTCCTGAGTTCTTCTTCCTCCACTTCCATGAGCAAGAATAATTTTATCCATTAAATATTTTTATCAAATTTTCTTTTTCTAAACAATTGTGTCAAAATAAAAGTAAATCTTTATAAAGTCATACTTTCTTTAAATTTCTAAGAAACCTTTCTCTACTTATTTTTGCTGTCCGAATTAAATTAAGGATAATAAAAACTGGAATATCTGAATAAGCCGGAACAATCAAAGGTCTTTTTATTCCTTCTTTATGATATATCAGATGGTCTCCTTTCTGTCTAATAAAATAACATCCCTTTTTCTTTAAAACTTTAACTAATTTTTTATAGTGTAGAGGTGTAATCTTACTCAACTATATCTGAATAGAAACAGTTTCTGTTTTCTCAATTATCCGTGGAGGAAACCAGGTACTTCTTACTTTCCTGAAACCACACTCTTCCAATACTTCTTCTAATGTCCCCATAGATAGAGTTTCTTCCACAAAGATTGTGAATACCTCATAAAAATTCTTCTTTGCCTCTTTTAAAGTATATCCACAAGCAGATAAATCAAGTAAAGGACAATAAGCAATATAATGACTTCCATCTTTGAAAAACATTAAAGGAAGTTTAGCCCGAACTTTAATCTGTTTCAACTTCTTCGCCATCTCAGTATAATATTATCACAAAACTTCTTTTTTGTCAAATATTACCCCCTTATCCAACTTTTTACTTCATTCTCAATTTGAAATTCCATATTTATAATATGCTGAGCAGGTCCCTTCGCTTGAAACCATGCATGGACCAAGAGGTCTCTCTGGAGTGCATTTCTTTGCAAAAAGTGGACAATCAACTGGCTCTATCTCTCCTTTTATAACCTCACCGCACCTGCAACCTGTTTCTTTTCTTTCTTCTATTTCTTTCAAACCATACCTTTTTTCAGCATCAAAATCTTTATATTCCTTTTTTATCTCAAGTCCACTTTTTTTTATCATTCCAAGTCCTCTCCAGACAGAATCAACTGATTCAAATACATCATAAATAATTTTTTTTGCTTCAAGATTCCCATTCTCCCTCACACTTCTTTTATACTGATTCAAAACCCCTTTTTTCTTATTCTTTATCAAATAAATTAGCATAAAAATACTCTGTAAAATGTCCTCTGCTTCAAAACCAGAAATAACAGATGGTTTATTCAAAAAAAGATATGCTTTTCTTCCTATTATAGTGGATACATGACCAGGAAGTATAAATCCGTCAATTCTTGATTCTTTATCAAGAATCTCAAGTGGAGGTGGAATGAGTTTGTGTGCTGAATAGACACTCACATTTTTTATCCTCCTTCTTTTTAACTCCTCTATAAGCCAAGCAACAAGTGGAGTTGTTGTCTCAAATCCAACTCCAAGAAATACATACTCTTTACTGTTTTTAATTTTTCCAAAAATATCAAATGGAGAGTAAACAACCTCATAATTACCAACCTCTTCAAGTGAAGAACTTATTCCAGGAACCCTCACCATATCTCCAAAGGTTAAAATTCTTATTCCGCTTTTTGCAAGATTAACTGCATTTTCAATATAAAAATCAGGAGTAACACATACAGGACATCCAGGACCTGAAATAATCTTTATATTCTCTGGAAGAAGTGTCTTTATGCCAAATCTGAAAATATTTACAGTATGTGTTCCACACACTTCCATTATTCTTATTTCTCTATCTAAACTCTCAGAAATAACTTTTATTCCTTCAATAATTCTTTTTAATTTCATCATAAATTTTTAAAACCTCCTCTGCCTCATCCTTTTTCAAAATTGATATTGAGAAACCCGCATGAACTATGACATAATCTCCCTCTTTTACTTGAGGAGTGAAAGAGATATTTATCTTTCTCTCAATACCTCTATCTTTAACAATAGCCCATTGCCCTTCCTTTTTAAAAATCTTTAACGGAACTCCAAGACACATATTGAAATTTTATTAAATCTACAAAAACTTGACAAAAGGAAATTTAGATTTTAAAATAACTTCCATGAAAAGATTAGTAATTTTTTTACTTATCCTGGCAACTTTGAGTGCAGAAGAGGTGCGGACTGTCTTAAATCCAAATCCAAGAATCACTGACTATGGAGATTATGAGATTGATATGAGATTTTATAAATATGGTTCACTTCTTATTGATGCACAGTTTGCTGTTTTTCAAGGATTAAATATTGGCTTCTCAATTGATTTTGAAAAATTTATAGGAACAGAATCAATAAAGATGAGAAAACCAAATTTAAACCTTAAACTTGAAATATTGAGAAATAAAGGGATTTTTAGAAATTTATCAATTGGATACGATGAGCAGGGATTTGGAGATTATGATAAAAATGATAAAACCTACAGCATTAAGGAAAAAGGATTTTATATAACAGCAGAAATTGATGCAGGTGTTTTCTCGATAATTCCGGGAATAAATTTCTCTGATTTCGAATCAATTAAAGAAAATTCTTATGGATTTTTAACTCTGCGCATCCCTCTTCTTAAAAAATTAACTGTTCTTGCTGAAGGAATGAATCTTTTTAAAGGAGAGGATGAGTCAACATTCAATATTGGAATAAACTGGAGATTTATTGAAGACATCTCATGTCAGTTTAACTTTGAAAATATAGATAAAAGTAAAAATAAAATTGAAAGGACACTTACTGTAAATTACACTGGCAGTTTTTAAAATGGCAGAGGAAGTAATTGTTCCTGACTTTGAAAAACCACTTTTAAAACTTGAAAATGAAATAAAGGAATTAAAAAAACTTGGAGAGGAAGAAAATATTGATTTCTCAAAGGAGATAAAGAAACTTGAAAAAAAATATGATAAATTAAGAAAAGAGATTTTTTCAAAACTTACTCCCTGGCAGAGGGTTCAACTTGCAAGACATCCAAAAAGGCCTCACTCAATTGACTACATAAAAATGATTTTTCGTGACTTTATTGAACTTCACGGTGATAGAAGGTTTTCAGATGACCCATCAATTATTGCAGGGGTAGGTAAATTTAGCAAAAAAAGTGTCTGTGTAATAGGACAGGAAAAAGGAAGGGATATAAATGAAAAGACAAAGAGAAATTTTGGAATGCCACATCCAGAAGGTTATAGAAAAGCATTAAGAATTATGAAACTTGCTGAAAGATTTTCTCTGCCTATAATAACATTTATTGATACTCCTGGTGCATTTCCAGGAATTGGAGCAGAGGAAAGAGGACAGGCAGAAGCAATTGCAAGAAATCTATATGAAATGTCCGGACTTAAAACACCTATTATCTCAATTGTAATAGGAGAAGGTGGAAGTGGAGGTGCACTTGCTCTATCTGTTGCTGATGTTATACTTATGCTTGAAAATGCAATATACTCTGTTATATCTCCTGAGGGATGTGCATCAATCCTTTTCAGGGATTCATCCCTCGCAGAAAAAGCAGCAGAAGCATTAAAACTTACCTCCTTTGACTTAAAAAAACTCGGTGTTATTGACGAAATAGTTGAGGAACCAATTGGTGGTGCACATAAAAATCCTGAAGAGACAGCAGAAAGAATTAAAGGAAGAATTGAATTTTATCTTAAGGAACTTGAAAAGTACTCTATTGAGGAACTGTTGAAAAAAAGATACAAAAAATTTAGAATTATGGGAAAATTTAAGACAAAAAAGTAAGGGGGTAGTATGAAAGTAGGAATTTTAACTGGTGGAGGTGATTGTCCAGGACTAAATCCTGCTATTCAGGGTGCTGTTTTGAAGGGAATTGATTTTGGTTTTGAATTTGTTGGTATCTTGGAGGGCTGGAAAGGATTGTTAGAAGCAAAAACAGTTCCTCTTGCCCTTTCTGATGTTGAGGAGATAATAAACAAAGGTGGAACAATCCTTGGAACCTCCAGAACAAATCCATTCAAAGTTGAAGGTGGTCCTGAAAAATGTATGGAAAATTTTAAAAAACTTGGACTTGATGCACTTATTGCAATGGGTGGAGAGGACACTCTTGGAGTTGCAAATAGATTCTATAATGAATATAAAATGAATGTTGTTGGTGTTCCAAAAACAATGGACAATGACCTGAATGCAACTGATTATACATTTGGTTTTGACTCATCAGTTACAGTTGCTGTTGATGCTGCTGAAAGATTAAAAGACACTGGAAAATCACACAGAAGAATAATGGTTCTTGAAGTAATGGGAAGGCATGCTGGTTGGGTTGCACTTTTTACTGCAATTGCATCAGGTGCTGACTGGGTAATGCTTCCAGAAGAGGACACAAACATTGATAAGATGTGTGAGCACCTTAAAAAGGTTTATGAAAGGAAAAAGACAGCACTTGTTATTGTTTCAGAAGGAGCAAAATTTGAAGGAGTTGAGGAAGAGGTTGGAGAAAAGGATGCTTTTGGACATACAATACTTCAGAAAAGAGGACTTGCGCAAAGAGTTGCTGATGTAATAAAGGAAAAGACAAAAATTGAAGTAAGAAGTGCTGTTATAGGACACATTCAAAGAGGCGGTGCACCAACTCTTTTTGACAGAATTCTTGGTTTTAGATGTGGAGTAAAAGCAGCAGAACTTGTTAAAAATGGTGAATTTGGAAAAATGGCAGCAATGAGAGGAAAGGATATAATTGCTGTTCCACTAAGTGATGCTGTAAGCAACTTAAAAGTTGTTGATAAATACTGGATTGACCTCGTAAAAACAATCTTTAAATAATTGAGTATAATAACATCATTTATTGCTGGAATAGGTGTCTCATTTACTCCCTGTGTTTATCCCCTTATTCCTGTAACAATTGGAATAATAGGTGGTATAACAAAAGGAGATAAAAAAAAGGCATTTATTGGTTCTATAATATATTCACTTGGTATTGCTTTCACCTATACAATTCTTGGAATTATAGCAGGTGTTTTTGGTAAAATCTTTGGTTTCATCCAGACAAATCCCTATGTAAACTTATTTGTCGGAATATTTTTAATAATTTTTTCTCTTTCATTTTTTAATGTTTATCAATTTCCACTTTTAAATCTCTCAAAAAAAAGTATAACACCAACCTCCCTTTTTTCTCTTTTCATTGTAGGAATCCTTTCAGGTCTTGTAATCTCACCTTGCACAACTCCTGTTCTTGGATCCATTCTTGTAATTGCTGCAAGTAAAGGTGATATTATAAAAGCAGGCCTTCTTCTTTTTTTCTTTGCAATAGGAATGTGTTTTACAATAATTATTGCAGGAACATTTTCATCAATTCTTCCAAGAAAAGGGAAGTGGCTACATATAACTGAAAGAATATTTGGTTTTATCCTTATTGGAGGAGGAATCTATTTTATTTTAAATTTCTGGAGATTCAGGTGAAAAAATTTACACTCTTTATTACCCTTCTTTTGATTTTCTCCTGTAAAAAAGCAACTG
>QMOP01000076.1 GCA_003650255.1 Caldisericota bacterium | reverse complement strand
TACTATATCCTCTGCTATATCAAGGATTCCATCAAGTTCTTTTAAACAATCAAGAAATGTGGTTCTATCAACTGGCATAAATATTCCTTTTGGAAGATGGTTTCTTATATTTCCCTTTATCCAGTCAGCGTCATTCTCAAGTTTAATAACTTCCTCTGAAACTCTGCTAAAATTTTCAAAATCTTCATCAATGTAATAAAGGAATGCCTCCTTCATTTTTCTAATACCAAGGGTAACCTTTTCAGAGTGTTCTTTCAGACCATCAAAAGGAGATTTTTTTCTGAATAAATTACTTAAAACAAACCTCATTTTTCCCTCCCTATTTTATTAGTGTAAATATTAAACTACTAAGTATTGCACTTGCTGGTAATGTTATTACCCAAGCATATATTATTTTCTTTACAATTCTTAAATCAATTGCCTCAATTCCTCTTGCAAATCCAACTCCAATAACTGCTCCAACTGCTGCATGTGTTGTTGAAACAGGTATTCCAAGTTTTGAGCAAAGAAGCACTGTTGTTGCAGCAGCAAAATCAACTGAAAAACCCCTTGTATTTGTAAGTTCGGTTATATTTTCTCCAACAGTTTTTATAACTTTATAACCATATAAAAAAATTCCGAGAGATATTCCAAGTCCTCCAAGTGCAAGAAGATAAGTAGGAACTTCTGTTTTTAAACTTATCATTCCTGTTTTATATGTCTGTATGATTCCTGCAATAGGCCCTATTGCATTTGCAACATCGTTTGCACCATGTGCGAATGCAACATAGCATGATGTAAAGATTTGAAGAATCTTGAAAATATTTTCTGGTTGAAATGATTTAATAGAGTGAATAAGAATTAGAGAAAAGATGAAGGTTAATAAAGTTGAAAAAAGGAAAGCATAAACAATAGAGAGTTTCAGTCCAATATTAAGTTTTTTTCCAAGAGGTGTTTTAAAAAGAAAAGAGAGTGATACAATGAAAAATGTTATAAAGATGAAAAATGGAAAATATCTTTTTGTTGTAAGTTCTGGGTTTTCTGATGAAATAAAAAACTTATTTATGAAAGTAAAAATTAAGAATGAAATTAGTGCACTAAAAAATGGAGATGTAATCCAGGAGATAACTATTTGAATGATTTTACTCCATTTTATTGCTTTTACTCCATAGGAGATTATTCCTACTCCTGTCAATGATCCAATTATTGAATGAGTTGTTGATACTGGAAGTCCCTTTAATGTTGAGAAAAAGACCCATAAACTTGCGCCAAGAAGTGCAGAGAAAAGGGCAAAGGCAAATATATTTGCCTCTGGAAAGATTTTATAATTTATAATTCCTTTCTTTATTGTATTTGTTACATGGCTACCAACAAGATATGCTCCAAGAAATTCCAGAACACCTCCTATTATTACTGCTTGCTTCAAACTTATTGCTTTTGCTCCAACAGCAGAGGCAAGTGAGTTTGCACTATCATTTGATCCAATATTAAAAGCCATATAAAATGCTGTAATTCCAGCAATTAAAATAAAATAGAAACTCACTGCTTTCTTACTTTTACTTCGCACCCTGAAGGGTGCGCTACATTTCGAAATACTTTTCTCATTCCTTGGAATTTTGTTTGATCCTGCCACATATGTTGCGGTAGCCTGAAGGCCACCGCTATAAGGGACATCTTTTCCCTGTTCACTGTTTTACTACTCTCTCCTTTCTTCTTTCAACCCGATATCCCTTCTATAATGCATTCCTTCAAAATAAACATTTTCTTCTATAAATGAATAAACAGTTTCTCTTGCTTTTTTAATACTATTTTCTCTTCCACAGATATTTAAAACCCTTCCACCATTTGTGTAAAACTTCCCATTTTTCTTTTTAGTTCCAGCATGAAAAACAATAATATCCTTCCATTCGCTATTTGCCACGTGCCTACTGCTGAACTTTATCTCTTTCCCTTTCTCATACTCCCCAGGATATCCTTTTGATGCAAGAACAACACATACCGAGTATCCATCCTTCCATTTTAGTTTTAGTTTTTCTCCTTCCATAATTTTTAATATTATTTCAAGAAGGTCATCCTCAAGAAGGGGGAGAATTGCTTGAGTTTCAGGGTCTCCGAAACGAATATTGAATTCAAGAACAAATGGTTCTTTTTCAACAATCATAAGACCGAGATAAAGAACTCCACAATAATTTATTTCTTCAATTTTTAAACCATTTATTAATCTTTTTACAATTTTATCTTCTATTTTTTTCATAATAGTATCATCAATTAACTTTGTCGGAGCATATGCTCCCATTCCTCCTGTATTTGGCCCTTTATCTCCATCATAAACCTGTTTGTGGTCCTGACTTGGAATTAAGAATGTATAATTTTCTCTATTTAAAAGAACAAGGATTGATGCTTCTTCTCCGATTAGTTTTTCTTCAATTACAACTTTATCGCCTGAGCTTCCAAAAATTTTTTCAATCATAATTTTATCTATTGCTTCAATCATCTTTTTTTCTTCTTCACATACAAATACTCCTTTTCCAGCGCAGAGGCCATCCGCTTTTATGACAAGGTTATTTTTGTTCTTTATATACTCTTTTGCTTTAAGAGGATCATCAAATATTTCAAAGTTTGCTGTTGGAATATCATATTTTTTCATAAAATTTTTCGCAAAAACCTTTGACCCTTCTAAGAGGGATGCATTTTTTGATGGTCCAAATGTAGGAACATTTAAATAATCGGATACTCCATCAACAAGAAACTTTTCAGGACCAGGAATTACAATATCAATCTCCTTCTCTTCAACAAATCTTTTTATATTTTCAAGTGTTGGTTTGATTTCATAAACATTAGCAACCTCACTTATTCCTCCATTTCCAGGAATTGAGAAAAGTTTTTTTAGATAACTTGATTCCTTAATCTTCCAGCATATAGCATGTTCCCTTCCACCAGAGCCAAGAACAAGAACATTCAGTTTACTTTTCATATTCTCCTGTAAAACACGCTACACAATATGAAAGTTTTTTACAACTTTTAAGTAAACCGTCAAGTGATAAATAATGAAGTGAATCAACTCCAATATAATTTTTTATCTCTTCAATTTCCATTCTATTAGCAATGAGTTCCTTTTTCTTTGGAGTATCTATTCCAAAAAAGCATCCAAATTTAATTGGTGGAGAGGAGATAAGTAAATGAATCTCCTTTGCTCCTGCACCTCTTATAATATTCATAAGTTTTCTTGATGTAGTTCCTCTTACAATTGAATCATCAATCACAACAACCCTTTTTCCTTTTAATACCTTTTTAACAGGAGTGTGTTTAATTTTTACCCTAAAATCCCTTATTCTCTGATGTGGTTCAATAAATGTTCTTCCAACATAGTGATTCCTTATAAGACCAAATTCAAGGGGTAGTCCACTTTCAATACTGTATCCAAGTGCTTGAACATTTGCTGAATCAGGAACAGGTATAACAATATCACCATCAATTTTATACTCTTTTGCAAGATTTTTTCCCATATTTATCCTTGCTTCATAAACACTTTGAGAGAAGACAGTTGAGTCAGGTCTTGAAAAGTATATAAGTTCAAATATACATCTTCTTTCAGGGGTTTTTTCAAGAAAGTAACTTCTCATTCCATTTTTGTCAACAACAACCATCTCGCCTGGTTTTACATCTCTTAAGTATTCTGCATCAACTATATCAAAAGCACATGATTCCGATGAGAAAAGTATAGAATTTTTTCTTCTTCCGATACAGAGTGGTCTATAACCATAAGAATCCCTCACTGCAATTAGTTTATCTTTTAAGATTATAAGAAGTGAGAATGCCCTTTTAATTTTGTTTAATGTGTTTAAGATTGTCTCTTCATCTACTCTCTTTTCTTTTGCAATCATTTTGAGTATTATCTCACTGTCAGTTTCTGTTGAAAATACAACTCCTTCGTTTTCAAGTTTCCTTCTCAAATATTTAGCGTTGGGGACATTTCCATTATGAGCAATTGCAATTTGAGTATTTTTAAATTTCATTAAGATTGGCTGAATATTCAACTCCTTTGTTGAACCATATGTTGAGTATCTAACATGTCCTATAGCGATATTTCCTTTTAACTTTTTTAAACTCTCTTTTGTAAAAACATCATTTACAAGTCCCATCCCGCATACCCGTATAAGGTTTTTCCCATTGCTTGATACAATTCCCGCTGATTCCTGTCCTCTATGTTGTAGTGCATAAAGTCCGAGATATACAAGTTCTTTTGCATTTTCTTCACCAAATACACCAAAAATTCCACAAAACTCTTTCATAATAAACTCACAAAATTTTTAAATATAATTTTTCCCCATGGGAAAATTTTTCCATTATACCTTGAAGATGGATTTTGAAATGGAAATAAGCACCTTTCTGGGTGTGGCATAATCCCAATAACATTTTTACTTTCATTTGTTATCCCAGCAATATTTTTATATGATCCATTTGGATTTTCAATATAAAGAAGAATTT
The DNA here is from genome assembly GCA_003650255.1 of Caldisericota bacterium. GTDB lineage: Bacteria > CG03 > CG03 > B21-G15 > B21-G15 > B21-G15. The sequence goes on along the minus strand of QMOP01000076.1, from coordinate 2,095 downwards.
TATACCTGTCAATATTTCTTTTAAAATTTTTTTCAACAACAAATCTTCCCTCTGCATGTGCAACAGGCAACTCAATTTCATCTGGAAGATTTTTAAAAATAGGATGTTTTAATACTTTAAGTTTCACCCATTTACATACAAAGTGTCCGCAGTTATTTAAAGTTAAGGTTGCAACCTGTTTTTCAGTAATTTCTGGAAGAATTTTTGATTTTATTAATGCCTGAAATCCATTGCATATTCCAAGTATCATTTTCCCCTTTTCAATAAATTTTATAAATTCCTCTTTTAACCTTTTTTCAATGTAAAAAGAAAGAACCTTTCCAGCACCTATATTATCACCATATGAAAATCCTCCAGGAATTATTAGTCCATGATAATCATTCAGTTTTTTTTCTTTATTCAGAAGTTCACTTATATGAACAATTTCTGCAAAACAGTTTTGCATTTTTACCGCTTCCACTGTTTCAACTTCATTGTTTGTTCCAGGTGCTTTTAAAACCAAAACTCTTTTCATTTTCTTTTTTTTGCCATCTTAACAAGTCCTCTAAATAATGGATGAGGTTTTAATGGACGGGACTTAAATTCTGGATGAAACTGTGTTAAAATGAAAAAAGGATGATTTTTCAATTCAACTATTTCAACAAGATTCCTTTCAGGATTTATTCCGGAAAAGATGCATCCATTTTTTTCAAAAAACTTCTTGAATCTATTGTTAAACTCATACCTGTGTCTGTGTCTTTCTCTTATTAAGGTTTTTTTATAAAGTGAATAAGTAAGAGTATTTTTTGAAATCTTGCAAGTGTATTCTCCAAGTCTCATTGTTCCACCTAAATTTTTAACTGCTTTTTGTTCTGGCATTGAGATTATTACTGGAAAAGGTGATTCTGGGTCAAACTCTTCGGAATTTGCTTCCTTTAATCCCCAGCTTTTTGCCATCTCAATTAAGGAGATTTGCATTCCAAGACATATTCCAAGTAAAGGAAGTTTTTTTTCTCTTGCAAACCTTGCAACCTTCATTTTTCCCTCAATTCCTCTTTCACCAAACCCACCAGGAACAATAACTGCATCTAAAACTTTTAAATCTTTCTCAATATTCTTTTTTTCTGTATCAATGTATTTAATGTCTATTTTTACCTTTTCTGAAAATCCAGCGTGGAGAAGTGCTTCTTTTATTGATTTGTAAGCATCTTTAACAATTGTATATTTTCCAGCAATTCCTATAGTTACCTTATTTTTGAAATTTTCATACTGTGATATTACTTTATTCCATTTTTTTAAAAAATTTAGTTCTACTAATCTTTTTATTCCAAGATACTTTTCTATTAATTTTGAGAGTCCCTGATTTTCAAGTAAAACAGGAATCTTATATATGTTTTCTCCAACATCAATCTCCTCAATTACCGCTTCTTTCTCAACATCACAGAAAATGGAAAGTTTATTTTTCTCTTCCTCTCCCAATTTCCTTTCACATCGACATATGAGAATATCTGGTTTAATTCCGAGTTCTCTTAATTTTATAACAGAATGCTGTGTTGGTTTTGTCTTTATTTCATCTACTGCTTTTATATAAGGGACAAGGGATATGTGTATAAAAAGGGTGTTTTCTTTACCTTCTTCATAACGAAGTTGTCTTATTGCTTCAATAAATGGAAGTCCTTCAATATCCCCAACAGTCCCTCCAATTTCAACAATTGTTATATCCTTATTCTTTCCTACATTTCTTATTTTTTCCTTTATAAGATTTGTAAAATGTGGGACAACCTGAACTGTTTTTCCAAGATAATCTCCTCTCCTTTCTTTTTCAATAAGTTCTGCATAAAGTTGACCACTTGTTAGGTTTGAGTTTCTATCAAGTTCTTCATTTAAGAATCTTTCATAATGTCCAATGTCAAGGTCTGTTTCAGCACCATCCTTTGTCACAAAAACTTCTCCATGCTGATATGGAGACATTGTTCCAGGGTCAACATTTAAATAGGGGTCAATTTTCAACATTCCAACTCTAAATCCCATTGTTTTAAGGATTAATCCAATTGAGGCAGCAGTTATTCCCTTCCCAAGAGAAGAAACAACCCCACCTGTGATGAATATATACTTC
>QMOP01000075.1 GCA_003650255.1 Caldisericota bacterium | reverse complement strand
TTGTCTCAATAGCAAAATCAGAAAATGCCCTTAATCTTCTGAAAATATCAGAAACTGCCTGAGCGTATGATCTTGTTTTATCCTTTTTTAATGTCTCAATAATCGCAACATTATGTCTCTCCTCGCTAGATATAACCTTAACTTTATTCTTTCCTGATTTCAAAAATCTTTCTTTTACAAAATTATCTATCTCTGTTGTTCCTGCTTCAAAAAGTATCTTCTTATTGTCATCTGGATTATAAAAATCTTCAGCAAGAACTCTTCCTATAGATTTATTAACATCTATCTCCTCTGTTTTATAAAATGTATTAACAATTTCCTCATTTGTCTCAAGCCCAGAAGCTCTTAAAATCTGAGTTGCAGGAAACTTTTTCTTTTTATCAATTATAGCCCATATGGCATTATCAAGGTCAAACTCAAATTCCATCCATGAACCTCTATAAGGAATAATACTTGCTGTATAAATTCTTTTCCCATAAGCAGTAACAACTTTTTCCGGACCTTCATCAAATGTTACTCCTGGAGAACGGTGAATCTGGGTAACAATAACCCTTTCTTTTCCATTGTAAATAAAACTTCCTGTATCAAGCATATATGGAATATCGCAAATATAAACCTCTTGCTCCTTAACAATTTCCTTTCCACCAACCCTTTTTTCAATAAGCCTCAACTTTGCCCATAGAGGAGCTGAGTAGGTCATATCAAACTCTTTACAGTCCTCCGGAGAAAACCTTGGTTCACCAATTCTATAATCTACAAAATCAAGAATAAGTGATTCATCAGGATTTGTTATTGGAAATATATCACTGAATGCCGCCTGAATTCCTACCCTCTTCCTCTTCTCTTTTGGAACTCCTTTCTGTAGAAACATTCCGTAGGATTTTTTTTGGTATTCTATAAGATAAGGGACTCTATAATCAGGTAAGTTTATCCTTTTAAAATAAACCTTCTTTAATCTCATTTTATCTCAACCTCCGCCCCCTGCTCTTCAAGTTTCTTCTTAATACTCTCTGCCTCTTCCTTTGATACTCCTGTCTTAACAGGTTTTGGAGCAGATTCAACAAGATCTTTTGCCTCTTTTAAACCAAGTCCTGTAATCTCTCTTACAACTTTAATAACCTGAATCTTCTTATCTCCTGCTGATTTTAAAACAACATCAAACTCTGTTTTTTCTTCTGCCTGTCCTGGTGCGGCTTGAGCTCCTGGAACAACTCCAACAGCAGCAACCGGTGCCTGTGCCTTGACATCAAACTTTTCCTCAATGTCCTTAATAAGCTGTGAAAGTTCAAGAACACTCATCTCTTCAATTGCTTTCAAAATCTCTTCCCTATTCATTTCTCCTCCTTTTTCTTCTCAACCTCTTTTAAAGCATAAAGAAGTTTAAGTATTACTCCTTTCAAAACAAAAGAAAGTTTTGCTATTGGCGCTTTTAATGCTCCAACAAGCATAGAAAGGAGTTCTTCTCTTGAAGGTAGTTTTGATATTTCAACAATCTCATCATATCCTACAACTCTATTCTCAATATATCCACCTTTTATTTTAAAATTCTCATGGTCCTTTGAAAACTTAACAGCAAATTTTATTGGCTTTATATAATCATCCTCCATTATAAGAACTCCTGTTGGTCCTACCAAAAAATTCTTTAATTCCTCAATCTTCATTTTCTCAAAAATCATTGAAAGAAAAATATTTTTTATAACCTTATATCTCCCACCGTTTTCCTTAATTCCTCGGCGAAGTTCATTTATTTCCTCACTGTTTAATCCTTGAAAATTTGTAAGCACAATACCCTTCCCTTCCAACTCCTTCAATAAATTTTTGACAAAACTTTTCTTCTCTTCCCTCTTTAACTTCACCATATTTTGATTTTTCCCTAATTAAAGTAGCAAAATTTATATAAAAACAAAATTTATTTGTCAAGTATTTTTTTTACCTTTTTCCTTAAAATTCTTTTTGCTTCTTTCTTACCCTTAATTTCAAAAAGTTTATCCCTCAAGATTGATGCCATCTCAAAATCCAATCTTTCAAGTGCCTCCTCAAGTTCCTTCTCAATTGTTTCTATAAGAATCTTTTTATTCTTTGCCTCATATTCATAACCTGTCTCAAGAAGAATATGCGCCCTTTTTGATTTCTTTAAACTTGTAAGTTCCTCATACTCTCTTATCTTTTTATAAACTGTTCTTGGTTTTATATTGTGGGTTTTGTTATACTCAATCTGAATTCTTCTTCTCCTTTCCATCTCCTTTAAAGCCCTCTTCATAGAATCTGTAATTCTTTCTGCATACATTATTACCTTTCCATTTACATTTCTTGCACATCTTCCAGCAATCTGGATTAAGGAAGTTTCACTCCTTAAAAAACCTTCTTTATCAGCATCAAGTATTGCAACAAGTGAAACCTCTGGAAGATCAAGTCCTTCTCTTAAAAGATTAACTCCAACTATACAGTCAAATTCTCCTTTTCTCAAAAGTTTTAGAATCTCAACCCTTTCAAGTGTATCAATTTCAGAATGAAGATACTGAACCCTTAAACCTTTTTCTCTTAAATAAAAAGTCAAATCCTCTGCAAGTCTTTTTGTTAAAGTTGTAACAAGAGTTCTTTCTCCTTTTTTTGATCTCTTTTCTATCTCTTTAATTAAATCTTCTACCTGGTTTTCAACTCCTCTTACTTCAACCTCAGGATCAACAAGCCCTGTTGGTCTTATAATCTGCTCAACAACAAATCCACCAGATTTTTTTATCTCATACGGTCCGGGAGTTGCTGAGACATATATCACCTGATTTACCAACCTTTCAAACTCTGAAAATTTAAGAGGTCTATTATCAAGAGCACTTGGAAGACGAAACCCATATTCAACAAGTGTTTTTTTCCTTGAATGGTCTCCCTCATACATTCCTCTTAACTGTGGAATTGTAACATGACTTTCGTCAATTATTAAAAGAAAATCCTCTGGAAAATAATTAATAAGACATGCGGGGGGCTCTCCCGGCTTTCTTCCAGAAAGATGCCTTGAATAATTCTCTATTCCATGACAGTAACCTGTACTTTTTAACATCTCAATATCATACCTTGTTCTTGTCTCAAGCCTCTGCGCTTCCAAAATTTTTCCTTGCTTTTTAAAGTAAAGAACTCTTTCCTCAAGTTCCTTTTCAATCTCTTCTATTGCCTTTTCAAGTGTTGGTTTTGATACAACAAAATGTTTTGCAGGATAAATAACAACCTGATTGTATTCTTTTAAACTTTTTCCAGTTACAGGATCAATTTCAACAATCTTTATAACAGAATCTTGTTCAAAAAAAACTCTATATGCCACTTCAAGATATGCTGGAAAAATATCCAGAACATCACCTCTTCTTCTGAATTTTCCTCTTGAAAAATCATAATCATTTCTTTCATACTGTAATCTTGCAAGGTCATTTGCAAGTTCATCCATCGGATACTCAACTCCCTTCTTAATTCTTACTAAATTACTTGACCATTCTTCAGGTGAACCAATTCCGTAAATACAGGAAACAGATGCAACAACAATAACATCCCGTCTAGATAGAACACTTGATGTTGCCTTTAATCTCAATCTATCAATTCTCTCATTTATTGAAGCATCCTTTTCAATGTAAAGGTCAATCTGTGGAACATATGCCTCTGGCTGATAATAGTCGTAATAAGAAACAAAATATTCAACAGCATTTTCAGGAAAAAATGTCTTAAATTCAGCATAAAGTTGCGCAGCAAGGGTTTTGTTATGTGAAATTACAAGTGTAGGTTTATTATACTTCTCTATAACATTTGCAAGTGTAAATGTCTTTCCAGAACCCGTTACTCCAAGAAGAACTAAATGCTGTCTCCCTTCTCTTAAACCTTTTAAAATTTCTCTAATTGCTTTTGGCTGGTCTCCAGATGGAGTAAATTCTGAATGGAGTTTAAAAGCACTCATTTAAACTTTTTAAAAACTCAAAATCTGTCTGATTTATGGAAAGGGGAGTTATTGATATAAATCCTCTTTTTATACTGTTATAATCACTTCCTTTAATACTTACACCTCCAAGTTTCTCTCCTGCTATCCAGTAATATGTTTTTCCTCTTGGATCCTTTCTTACAGTCACCTCCCTCCCATAAACCCTTTTTCCAAGAAATGTAATTTTTATTCCTCTTGGAGAATCATTTGGAATATTCACATTTAAAAACGATCCTTCTGGAAAGTCAATTTTTATAACTTTCTTAACAATATCTGCTGCTATTCTTGATACCTTCTTAAAATCTCCTCTTTTTACAAGTGAAAATGCTATTCCTTTATTTCCCATCATTGCTGCTTCCCTTGCTCCCGCAACAGTCCCAGAATAAATAGTATCCTCTGCAAGGTTTGGCCCATCATTTATTCCTGATACAACAATACTCACCTTATCCTTTAAAACATAAAGTGTTCCAAGTCTAACACAGTCAGCAGGTGTTCCATTTACTATATACAGGTTATCCCTTATTTTTCTCAATCTGAGTGCTTTATGAAGTGAAAGAGCATGCGAAGAGGCACTTGCCTCTGCCTGAGGAACAACAGCAACAGTTTTTCCTATTTTTGACAGTTCCTCCAAAAATGAAAAAAGCCCCCTTCCCATTATTCCATCATCATTTGTAAGAAGAATTCTTAACTTACTCATAATTTTTTATCATATCAAATTTCACTCTTTTCTCTCAAGAATCTTTTTATCTTATATCTTGCCTGAGGAGTTTTTACAAACTTCAGCCAGTCAGGAGAGGGTCTGGAATTTTTTGAAGTTATTATCTCAACCTTATCTCCTGTTTTAAGTTCATAATCAAAACCGACAACCTTTCCATTAACCTTACACAATCTTGCATGGTTTCCAATATCTGTATGAACTCTATATGCAAAATCAAGAGGAGTAGAACCTTTTGGTAAAACCTTAACCTCTCCCTTTGGAGTAAAAACAAAAACCTCATCATAGTAAAGATCAATTTTTAAATTCTTGAAAAATTCCTCAGGTGTAATTTCATCATTAAGCCACTCATACAAAAGTTCAAGCCATTCAAAATTCTCCCTTTCCTTACCACCCTCTTTATATCTCCAGTGACTTGCAATTCCAAACTCTGCCCTTCTATCCATCTCTTCTGTCCTTATCTGAACTTCAACAATTCCTCCATCATAAACAATCTTTGTATGAATTGACTGATACATATTCATCTTTGGCATCATAATATAATCAAAATAATGCTCTTTAAGGTATTGAAACTTTGAGTGTAAAACTCCTAATGCAGCATAACAATCCTTTACATTTTCTGTTATAATTCTTACTCCAATTATATCGTATATCTCATCAAAATCTCTTCCCTGTGATTTTATTTTTCTATAAATTGAATAAATCCTTTTAACCCTTCCTTTAACTCTTGCTTTTATTCCATTCTCTTCTAAAATCCTCTTTAAATCTTCCTCAATTTTATTTAAAACCTTATTTGCCTCTGGAAGTGAAGAATCAACAAATGATTTTATCCTATTATACTCCTCTTCATTTAAAAACCTAAATGCCAGATCCTCCATCTCTCCCTTAGCATAACTTAATCCAAATCTATGGGCAAGTGGAGCATAAATCTGAAGAACCTCTTCAGCAAATCTCCTTCCTCTTTCTTCTCCAATATATTCAAGTGTTTTTAAATTATCCAGAATATCTGCAAACTTAACAAATATAACTCTTATATCCTTACTTGTAGCAAGAATCATTTTTCTCAAATTTTCCATCTTTCTCAAAATCCTTGGTTCATTTTCAAGTTCCTTTATATTTGTAACACCTTCTACAATTCTAACAATCTCTTCAGGAAACTCTCTCTTTAAATCCTCTTTCAAATCCTCTCTCTCCTCTATAACATCATGCAAAAGTCCTCCTGAAATACTTGCTGTATCAAGCTTCCAGGAGGAAAGAAGGAGAGCAACATTAAATGGATGAACAAAAAATGGAACACCCTGCTTTCTTTTTGAACCTGAATGTGCTTTTTTTGAAAAATCATATGCTTTCTTCACAATCTCAATATCTCCTTTATAGTATTCTCTAATTTTATTCTCTAATACGGAAAATTCCATCAGGGACTTGTGAATGGGGTATTTATAGTGAAGATTAACTCTTCATATTTTTTATCTTTTTTAAAAGTTTGCCAGGCAATTGACAAACTTACATTCTCCTTTTTATATCCAATACCAGCAGTATAAGTTGTATCCTCTCCTCCAATCTCCTCACCATAAGCACCAAGTCTTAAAAAAACTCTTCCGAATATATTGTGTTCAATCCCAAAATGCTTTATAACAAAATTTTTACCAGAACCTGTATCCTTGTAATATTTTCTTTCTTCAACATCAAAATTTAAAATAACAAAATCTGAAACTCTGTAATTTGCTCCAGAGCTTAAAAATAAAGGTAGTTTTTCTCCTTTCTCATCCCACCACATCTTAGCAAAAAGATTTTTTGCTGAAAAAGAAAGAAATAAATTAGGTAAAAATTTATATTTTAATCCTATATCAACTCCAAAACCATGTCCATCCTGAAGATTTCTTTCAGAAGGAACCTCTGCCCATCTTCCAGAATAGTAATTGAAACCCACTCCAAACACCATATTAT
>QMOP01000074.1 GCA_003650255.1 Caldisericota bacterium | reverse complement strand
GTTTTTAAAAATTATTAAAAAACTTTTAAAGTAATTAAAAATGGATATTTTTTTGAACTTAATTGGTTTTTATTTTTCGAAAGTAGAAAGTAAGAAGTCCACTTCTCAAAATCAAATTAATCAAAATATAATTCTTAATTCTCTATACACCATTCACCATTCGCAATTTGCCATTCGCCATTTGCCATTCAAAAAGGAGGTTATCATGACAAAATCAAGAAAGAAACGTCTTGAGATGGGACTTTTAACTGTTGGAGAAATTGCAAAAGTTTGTAGAGTTCTTCCTTCAACAATCAAGTATTATACTTCATTAGGACTTTTAAATTATGTTACAAGAACACCTGGTGGATACCGTCTTTATGACAGAGATGAGACATTAAGAAGGGTTGAAGAAATAAGAAAATTAACCCAGAGACCAAATCTCAGTATGTTAAAAGAGGTGATTATTTGATGCTAATGAGAGTGTTTTTCTTTTCTGTCCTGGTAGTAAAGAATTATTCCGAAAATAAGAGCTACAATTATTCCAGTTCCAAAAAGAATATAAATTCCATTCATTTCTCCCCCTTATCAGCAGCTAAACCTATAATTAAAAATACGACAAAAGCTATAGAACCTCCAATAAATATAGAAACTTCAAATTTCTCCAGGGCAATAAACTGTCCTATTACAAGTGCAGTAAAGATGTATTTACTTAAATCTAAAAAGACTCTACCTAAGTTTTCCCTCTGTTTTTTTGTTAAACGTATCATCAGTAAAATTTTATCAAGAATAAAAAACATCTGTCAAGTTTACAATTTACAATTCTTTATACGAGGGGGTGTGCCATGAATAAGAAAATTTTGATTCTGTTCACTGTTTACTGTTTACTGTTTACTCATTTGATGGCAGAGGATGTTGAGGTAAAACTTACTTCAAATGATGGTTCTACAAAGTTTGCAGTTCAGGACTCAGACGGAGCAAATGTTGCAACAATTGATTCAGATGGAAATTTGACATTAAACGGAAATGCAACAGTTGAAGGCGGGCTGATAAAAAGGTCAGCAAATACAGGATATTTAAAACTGTTTGGTGGAGTTGATTCAACTGGTGGTGGTTTTGTTGAGGCATATGGAAGCGGAGAAGCGACAAATCCTGGAGTTTTAAAATTGGGATTTGGAGGAGGAGCAACAACAGGAAATATTCAATTTCTTCACTATGATGGAAGTGGCTGGAATGAGAAATTGCGTCTTTTTCCTTCAGGAGGTCTCTTTCTTGGAAGTTCACCAGCAGACCCTGGTTATGGAACATTTAAAGCAACCTACGGAATAAGTGCCTCTACAGGAGTTTTTTCCTCTGATGTTACAATTGATGGAAATATTAAGACATCAGGAGCCGCGATTACAATTTCAACGCACACAATAATTGGAGGCAAGTTGAGATTTAACTCATATACATCAGATCCATTAAATCCAGTTGCAGGAGAGGTTTATTACAATTCAACAACTAACAGACTTCGTCTCTATAATGGAACATGGGTTGATATAGCAACAGGAACAATCACAGGTGGAGGAACCTCAGAATGGACAGATGCAGGAACAATAATTTATCCTACTGAGACAACTGATGATGTTGCAATTGATGGAACAGATTCAACGGCTCCATTTTATTTTGACTCAACAAATGACAAACTGTTTTTAAATGAACTTACAGCAAAAAGTGGAAATGCAGTTTTAACAATCTCGACAGAAACAAGTATTTCACCAGCTTTAAGAGTTCCTGAGATAAAAGATGAAAATGGAAATACTCGGTTAAGGTTATCAACATCTTTAACGAAGCCAACAACAATATATTCTCAACTTATGATTTGTAATGCAAATACCGACCCTGCTGATGCTTATATAAAGTCAAGAGCAGAAGTATATATTGATTTGGATGATGATGGAGGTTCAACAGGAAGGTTTGTTATTAGAAGAGACGATGATTCAGAAAGGCTAACCTTATCAGAAACTGGTAATTTATGGATTTACGGAGATTTAGATGTTGATGGAGCAGATATTTTAAATGGAGGGGCTCAGCATCTTTATTTAGGCGATGCTTCCGCCCCTGCAGCAACGATGACAGGCGCAAGGGGTGATTTTGAAGTTCTCAATGGGAATTTATATCTCACTGACGATAATAATAATAGAAAAATCTACTGGGAAGGAACAGGAATAGCAATTTCAACAAGAGTAATTGTGGAAGGTGATTTTAAGGTTAACAAAAATATAACAGGAATAGGAGGAGGAAATATTTATGGAGACAATACAAACCATCTTACTCTTTACGGAGGGATAGGTGGTTATGGAACGGATTCATACTTGAAGTTAGTTTCCGCATCTGGAGGAAATAATATTGAAGTGGTTCTTCAAGGGAGTTCAAAACTGGATATAATGCAACAGGGGACATGGACAAGAATGGCGAGATTTTATGCTGGAGGTGGAGTAACTATTGGAAATACAGATTACAATCCAGGATCAAATAACTTAGCAATCACAGGAAATATTACAGTTCCTACAGGCGATGGTGAACTTAACATTTCAACAACAACCACTATAAATGGACATCTAAATGTTGGAAGTAATATTTCCTTCTGGTATGACACAGGAGATGGAAAAATTGGAGGAGGAGACCTGCAGATAGGTTCCTCATGGGCAAGAAGAATTTCAGAAGATGCTACTTATGGGGGAATAAGTATTCCTACAAATACTCTTGTTGGAGGCCAGATTCGCTCCACAGGAGATGTCATTGTCAGAGTTGATATGGATGAAAGTGGAACAGAGGCATTGAAATTGTTTGACAGCGTTAACAATGAGAAGTTTAGAGTGGATGAAGACGGGAAGATTTATCCTGGTTCCACCTCTGGAATAAATACAAATAGATATATTTTTGATGATCCGACAAATTATGCAACAAGATTTTCTTCCCATGTAATAGTTGATGGGTATATCCTGATAAGAAATCTCACTACTGCCCAACATCTTGGTTATTCAGATGTGGACTCAGATTCAACTTCCCAGCCCACATGGCTAAATAATACTACTGCTGCTGACTTCTGGTGGCAAAGATATAGAACTTTTGTAAATGCTACTGATTTTCATCCTACAGGGAGAATTCAGATGAAGGTTTGTATTTTAGCCAGAAGTGATTATGAGCAGGATTTAAGATACACGTTAAGAGATGCAAATACCAACACATTTGGAAATTGGAATTCTCCTCAGGGTTCAGCAGGGGCGTCTGGAACAAATGGTTCATGGTTTGAAGGTCCTTGGTCGGATTTTCAGTGGACAGATGGACCGCATGAAATTCGTCTGAGTGTGTATACAACAGATAGTTCGAAATATTACTACATTTACAAAGCAGTAATTTATATAAGACCCCAGCAAACTTTTTAAAAATGGAGAAATGTTTAGGCTTGTTTAGAAAAAAAATTAAAAAATTAGGTTATTTTCTATTATCTTTGGTTTTTGTGGTTTTTACAGAATTGCTCTATTCTGTTACTACGGAGTTTAGAGTTAATAAAGGAACAGTAACTTTAAATAATGGTGCTGATTTGAATATAAGTGGAGATATTACAATAAATTCTTCTGGAAGTTTAATAGAGGGAACAGGAACTGGAACTGAGATTCAGTTGCAAGGAAAATGGACAAATTTTGGTAATTTTGAATGTGGAGATTCGACTGTTACTTTTTACGGAACAATTACTTCAACAATAACAGGAAATACAACGTTTTACACTTTAAAGTGTGAAACAGGAGGAAAAGAGATTTACTTGGAAGCAGGAAGTACTCAAGTTATAAGAGGCACACTTTTGATAGATGGTTCTGCAGGAAATAGAATTGTTCTTCATTCAACATCAACAGGAGTGAGATGGTTTATTGAGGTTTTAACTCCTCAAACTGTTTCGTATGTTGATGTTCAGGATTCAGATGCCCTTGGAAATGATATAACAGCAGAAAATTCTGTAAACTCAGGAAATAATGATGACGCAGAACCATCTCCACACTGGATATTTCCTGCATATGTTCCACCAGATATGATGGTTGTTTATTCTTCTGGGACATTAAATTATCCTTGGTTTAGGGAGATTGCTCAGGGGACAACTTACTGGGGGATTCAGCAGTCAGGTATTCCAAGTATGAATTCAGTGATTCAGCATATAAGATTAAAAGAAAATCCTGTTGGAGATGAAAGAATTTTAATGGCAGGAATTTATGCTGGAACAAATGATTATGAAATCTGGGTTACAACATGGGTTGATGGAAACTGGGCAAATTCTTCAATACAGCTTGCAGATGCTCTTCCAACAGGTGCTCCGGGAATGGATGACTGTAGAGGTTTTGATATAGCTTTTGAAGATCAGTCAGGAGAAGGGCTTATATGCTATACGAAAAATACTGCTGATACACTTTACTATAGAATTTGGAGTGGAGGAACATTTTCAGTTGAATACTCAACTTCAGGACTTCCTACAGGGGATACTTTAACTCCTTACTGGATAAAAATGACAAGAAGACCAGGTTATGATGATATAGCTCTTATCTATCTTGCTTCTGACGGCACAAATCATGAAATAGGAGCTTTAATCTGGGATGGAGCAAATAATAAATTTTCACAGCAGATTTTACTTGAAAGTGAAGCATCAAGTTTCAGTAAGGAAAGTTTTGATGTTTGTGCTTTAAATCAGTCAAGAGATTTTATGTTTGTATGGGGTTCAGGAACTGTTCTTGGAGTTACAAACTTAGAATCAAGAAGATGGAACGGAAGTTTTGGAAATGAGGTTCCTGTTGGAGTATCTGGAAGTTCGCTTGATGGAGTACCTGAATTTTTGGTTCTTAAATGTAATACAACTGACCAGTTAATGCTTGCAATAACAGACGCTGGAGATGGAGTGAGTGCTATAAGGTATAATGGTTCGAATTGGGATTCTTCAGTTAACACTTTTGATATAGGAGCAAGAGGTATAGATAACAAATATGTTGATTTAGAATGGGAGGATTCAGATGATGGAAACTGGTGTATTCTTGTTTTTGGAGATGGTGCAGATACTGACTGGGCATACTGGGATGGAACGGGATGGACAAAAACAAGTGGTCTATGGGGAGGTGCGGATGAAAGTAATAGGGTTGAACTTATGAAGCAACCAGATGGAAATATATGGCTTTGTGCATATAGAAATGATTCACAGGATTATGTTGTTCAGAGATGGGATGTAACTAATAATGTCTGGGATTCTTCAACCACAATTTTCAATGTTGTTGACTCCTATACAAGTTATTATCAAAAATTCTGTTTTTCTCCAAAAACAACCTCTGCCTCACTTCCTCCCGATACAACTCCACCAGCAGCAATTACAACAATTTCTGCTTCTACTTATTCCTTAACAGGCAAGATAAAACTTGAATGGGAAGCACCTGGTGATGACAACTGGACTGGAACACTTGGAAGTGCATCAGATAAAGCACAATTTAGAATTCAGTATGCAACATATCCAACATTTAATTGGGGAGATTATTCAACATATAACATTGCCATTGATACCTATGGAGTAAATCCATATGATATTCAGACAGTTTATATAACCTTAGATAAAGAAACAACATATTATTTCAGAATCTGGACAAGGGATGAGGCAAGTGCAGGTAACTGGTCAGATATATCCTATGGTGCAACAGTGTGGTGCAGAATTGCTCCTGCTTCTATCTCAACTTTATCTGCTTTAGCAGAACTTGATGGAGATGTAAAATTATCCTGGATTGCACCAGGAGATGATGGAACAACGGGTCAGATAACAGATGGAAGATGGAAGATTAAATATGCTACATATTCAGCAGTTGACTGGAATGAAGGTATATGGAATGATTATGATGATAGATATGAACTTATTATAGATACAGATACAAATCCACTAACACAGCATTCAATAACAATAACAGGACTCCATGGAGGGGTGACATACTATTTCAGAATCTGGACAAGAGATGAAGAGACAGGAGCAAATTCACCAGGTAACTGGTCAGAGATTTCAAATGGAGCAACAACAACTATTGTAAAAGTTATCGGAATATCAGTTTCAACAAATACATATGATTTTGGAGAGGTTCCAGTAAATGGGTCGTCAGTTTCAGTTTCAGGAATTATTGTTAAAAATACAGGCAATGTGAATCAGGATTATTCTTTAAAAATATCATCAATTACTCTTTACGATAATTCACCATCTCTCTGGACTTCCACCGATACAACAACAGGACATGATAGATTTATTCTCTATGCAATATTTCATGGGACAACACCAGCGTCAAATTATTTTGTGAATAAAGATACAGTAACAACAGTTGAAAGAACAAGTTCAAGTGAAATCTTTACCTATGATGGCGGGACAACCGGTTATGAGCAAAGAGGTGATAATGTTCCAAAAGGGGAGGAAAGAACTCTGTGGTTTAAGATTGATATGCCTGTTACTGTTACAACAAGTAAAAAGGAAAAAATAACAATAACAATAACTGCAGGAGAAAGTCCATGATTATGATTATTTTTAGTGGAATAATTTTTGCTGGGTTAAACATTTTAACCCCTTTTGTAGATGTGACTGTAAAGGGAGTTAT
>QMOP01000073.1 GCA_003650255.1 Caldisericota bacterium | reverse complement strand
TTCCTTCAAATTCATATAAATAGTTTAATTTTCGTTTTTCCCCTACCTACGAGGAATTGAAACTTAAAGTAAACTTAAGTTCTATAATTTTAGATATTATGTTTTTCCCCTACCTACGAGGAATTGAAACCAAGATTTAATAAAAGCATACCATAGGAGGTAAAAAGTTTTTCCCCTACCTACGAGGAATTGAAACTTGGGTTGAAGTAGGAAAAAACGGCTTTTGAATTAAAGTTTTTCCCCTACCTACGAGGAATTGAAACTTGGTTGTAACAAAGTTCAAAACAAAACAATGGAAAGTTTTTCCCCTACCTACGAGGAATTGAAACGGAATACCTGATGAGGAAGCCAAAGCCATAGTAGCACGTTTTTCCCCTACCTACGAGGAATTGAAACCACCTTCACCCATATACTTTAACTCAAAGTCACCCATGTTTTTCCCCTACCTACGAGGAATTGAAACTTATGGTAACTGGATGCATCTTTACGAGTTTCTGGAGTTTTTCCCCTACCTACGAGGAATTGAAACTTGTATCGCTTCCACTACCTTCTGCCTCTCTCATCTGTTTTTCCCCTACCTACGAGGAATTGAAACCCCAATATTGAAACATAAGGTCTAGCTTGAATATATGGTTTTTCCCCTACCTACGAGGAATTGAAACTTCTACTTGATAATATTCTATTGCATCTCATACATTTGTTTTTCCCCTACCTACGAGGAATTGAAACAAAGTTTGTTAAAAGTATCCCAGGAATTAGAAAGAGGTTTTTCCCCTACCTACGAGGAATTGAAACAATCCAGTGAGAACAATATCCAAGAACAAGTATGTCAAGTTTTTCCCCTACCTACGAGGAATTGAAACCTCTATATCTCTAACTCTGAAACATCCTCACCACTTAGTTTTTCCCCTACCTACGAGGAATTGAAACCCATCTCTTACACAGGGATATGAAATGCTCCACAGAGGTTTTTCCCCTACCTACGAGGAATTGAAACTATCTCATAACCTGAAGAGCGTGAACTACCTCAGGAGTTTTTCCCCTACCTACGAGGAATTGAAACCTCTCTCTGTCTGCTTTTTAGCCCATTCCTCTGGTGAGGTTTTTCCCCTACCTACGAGGAATTGAAACTTTCATATTCAAAGTATATTTCTTTTTCTTTTTCCCTGTTTTTCCCCTACCTACGAGGAATTGAAACTAACTTGGTAAATGTCGGAAAGAATTTTGTCGTAATGGTTTTTCCCCTACCTACGAGGAATTGAAACGAGCGCTGTTTTCTTATAGTTAAAGGGGCTGAATAAGTTTTTCCCCTACCTACGAGGAATTGAAACCAAATCTAATCAACGCTCTTTTCACTTTTACCACCCCGTTTTTCCCCTACCTACGAGGAATTGAAACGGATAATTCTTATTTTGATAGGGTATATGTGATACAGGTTTTTCCCCTACCTACGAGGAATTGAAACAAGAATTAAAACTATAAAACACTCAAGGATAAAAGAAGTTTTTCCCCTACCTACGAGGAATTGAAACTTGTGAGGTGATGAACAGTGTATAAATACAGAGTTCAAGTTTTTCCCCTACCTACGAGGAATTGAAACGAAGGAAAAGGAGGTGAGAATGATGGAAAAGAGGAAAGTTTTTCCCCTACCTACGAGGAATTGAAACATATGCCACTTAAAGAACCTTTAATGGTAAAAACTGGTTTTTCCCCTACCTACGAGGAATTGAAACTATATCAGAGCACCTGACTCATACTGTAGGTTATATAGTTTTTCCCCTACCTACGAGGAATTGAAACTGGAGAAAAAAATCTGGGCAGTGGGAAACGATGACAAGTTTTTCCCCTACCTACGAGGAATTGAAACGTACCTTCACAAGACTTGAATGACTTTCAACTTACACCGTTTTTCCCCTACCTACGAGGAATTGAAACGACCATTAGCACCTGAAGAAGTGGCAAAGATAATAGGTTTTTCCCCTACCTACGAGGAATTGAAACTTGAGACAGTCTGGGGTAAGTTTATAGGAGAGATAAAGGTTTTTCCCCTACCTACGAGGAATTGAAACCAGGGTCTTCATAAAAACATCCATCTTTTGTAAATTTGTTTTTCCCCTACCTACGAGGAATTGAAACATATTAAAAGAGAAGAGTGGAAGTTAACTGGAGATGGTTTTTCCCCTACCTACGAGGAATTGAAACCTCCTACTAGATTTGGTATGAAGTTCGCTATTTGCGTTTTTCCCCTACCTACGAGGAATTGAAACCACCGCACTGAATACCTATCTGCAATGTCCTTCCAATGTTTTTCCCCTACCTACGAGGAATTGAAACGACCAGACATAAAGTGGATCAATCCATACGAAGATAGTTTTTCCCCTACCTACGAGGAATTGAAACAGTATCCAGATACATATAAGTTTATTAGGGAAATGACGTTTTTCCCCTACCTACGAGGAATTGAAACTGGGGAAAGCATTGAGAACAAGAGCAAGGCTTTTAAGTTTTTCCCCTACCTACGAGGAATTGAAACAACCATCAACGCGCTTGTCATATAAGGAACAGTAAGGTTTTTCCCCTACCTACGAGGAATTGAAACATGAAACTTCACCAGATGAGCCAAACCCAAAAGTAAGTTTTTCCCCTACCTACGAGGAATTGAAACACTATTCTATGTGTTAAATTAAATATTTCTTTTTCAGTTTTTCCCCTACCTACGAGGAATTGAAACGAGCCCTCGCGTGGGTGAGTTTTTTCATCCAATTCAGTTTTTCCCCTACCTACGAGGAATTGAAACCGTGATGCTGGCTACGACATCCAGAGGACACCACCACCGTTTTTCCCCTACCTACGAGGAATTGAAACTGTTAACTTTCAACCCACTATCAACCTGTATCAACCTGTTTTTCCCCTACCTACGAGGAATTGAAACTTGGCTGGGGTGCTGGCGTTAGTGCTTGCGGGGAGGTGGTTTTTCCCCTACCTACGAGGAATTGAAACTGTAAACGCAAAAGCACTTGATACAGGAACTCTTGAGTTTTTCCCCTACCTACGAGGAATTGAAACGTAATTGTTTGAATGTCCTGGGTATTGACAACCATGGTTTTTCCCCTACCTACGAGGAATTGAAACTATTATACCACTTTTGAGGTCGCTTTGGAAATAAAATGTTTTTCCCCTACCTACGAGGAATTGAAACCTCTGCTTTTAAGATTCCTTACTGTTCTATTTATGAGTTTTTCCCCTACCTACGAGGAATTGAAACTTGAAGAGCGCGATTCCTGAGAGTTGCAGCTCTCTAGTTTTTCCCCTACCTACGAGGAATTGAAACTTGTAGTAGCCGTTCCAGAATTTCTGGATAGCGACTGGTTTTTCCCCTACCTACGAGGAATTGAAACTAGGTATATTTGCTACTATCTCCTTATCTACCTGACTGTTTTTCCCCTACCTACGAGGAATTGAAACACAGCAAAGTATAAGAACTACCTTGAGAAAATTGAGAGTTTTTCCCCTACCTACGAGGAATTGAAACTTTCTTGCGTTTAATTTCCAGATGCCGTCTTTTACTTGTTTTTCCCCTACCTACGAGGAATTGAAACTATTTTCACAATAAACAAATAGATGAAGTGGCTACAGTTTTTCCCCTACCTACGAGGAATTGAAACCTATAGTAGCCGTTCCAGAATTTCTGGATGGCCACTGCGAGTTTTTCCCCTACCTACGAGGAATTACCTATCTGGATGGTCTTTTCTCGCTTATGATGAGTTGGAAGTATAGAGAAATAAGAAGGTTTTGTGGATATTTCTTTTATATTATTTCTTTGTTTAAATCTTCCATGTGGTCAAAAACTCTTTCTGCACGGGATCCCTGATATACTTCCCTGAATCTATCAGGAGATAACCTTGCACTTATTATATCCTCTCCTGCTCCTGCAAGAGCAAGGAGATTTGAAGATGGAGCAACAATCATACTGTGTCCAAAATAATGTTTTCCCGAAGCATCAACACCTGTAGCATTTGCAGCAACAATAAAAACATGATTATCAAAAGCCCGAGCCCTGTTTGTAAGTGACCATATTTCAAAATTTCTTAAAAAAGCAGATGGTCTTACAATTACCTCTGCTCCTTTTTTCACAAGAGTCCTTGCAACCTCTGGAAAATCTCCATCATAACAAATCATTATTCCAATATTCGCAAATTCAGTTTCAAAAACAGGAATCTCTTTTCCCGGAGTAACCCATCCACCCTTAAAAATTGATTCATCTCCAAAAAGATGTGTTTTTCTGTATTTACCAATAATTTCACCAGAAGGAGAAATTAAAACCGCTGTATTGTAAATCTTTTTCTCCTTTTCATCTTTTTCATAGGTTGGCCAGACAATATAAACCTTATTCCTTTTTGCTGCTTTTAAAACCGATTTTATCTGTTTTCCGGGAATGGTATCAATAATCTTATAAAGTTCTTCAAAGGATATTCCAGGGCAAAATCCAGTTGTAACTGTCTCCTGAAAAACAATTAAATCAGGATTGTGAAATTTTTTTGCCTCTTCAATAAAGTGAACTGCTCTTTCAGTATTTTCCTTCACATTGTTTGGAACAATATACATCTGAATTGCACAGGCAACAAACTCTTTCATAAAAACTCCTTCGGAACTTTATAAAGTCCTTTTGACCAGTGAACAAGTTCTTCAAAATTTTTAGCAGCAAGAAGATCCCTTGTGGCATCTTTAAAATTTAGTCCTAAATCCTCTGGTGGAATATAAATACCTTTCTTTCTCAGTTTCTCAATCTCTTCAGGAGAAATCCTTTTTCCCACCTCTGTATCTCCAGCAACAGCAGAAACAGCAAGCATCCTTTCCTTCAAATTTGAACAGCGAAGAAAATTCGCAATTCCCTTTTCTGTAATTATATGAGTAATTTCATCTCCATAAATCATAACCGGTGGCTGTTCAAAATATCCACTTCTATACAAGGAAAAAGCATCAAGTTCCTCTACGAATACAGGAATATTCTTTTTTTCACTCCTTGTTGGAGTCATCTGAATAACAAGTTTTCTTCCTCTTTTAATCCTCACTTCTTTACGGCTTCTCTTATTTTCTCTTAATACCTTATTCCAGGCAAAACTTGAGTGTCTTCTTCCAGGTGGAGTTGAACCAAGATTTGGAGCACCACCAAAACCAGAAATCATTCCATTTATTGCTGTGGATGAGTTTCCGAATTTATCTATTTGCAAGGTTGAACCAACAAAACAATCTATTCCATAAAGACCTAAAAGTTGTGCGAAAACACGATTACTCCTCATTGAACCATCATTTCCTATAGGAAAAATTTCAGGATGTGCATTAACATAATCCTCCATTCCCGGCTCTCCACCAAATGGAAAAATTCTTTTAACAAAACCTTCCTCAATTGCGGGAATTAAAGTTGGATGTGGATTTAAAGCCCAGTATTTACAAACCTTTCCTTTAAGATGCTTCCCGAATGTTGGAAGAATCAACTCTACAGCACAGGCATTATAGCCAACTCCATGATTAACTGATTCTACTTTGTATTTTTCATAAATCCCTTTTATCAATAACATACCGAGAAAGATTTGAAGATTTGTTATTTTCGCAGGGTCCCTTGTAAAGAGTGGCTTTATGTAGTAGTTCTCCTCAGTCGGAATAACAAAATCAATCCAGTCACCGGGAATATCAACTCTTGGAAGTTTATCTAAAACCTTTTTCACCTGAGCAATTACAATTCCTCCACCAAAACTTGTTGCCTCTGCTATTACAGGAGTATCTTCGGTATTATAGCCAGTATAAAGATTTCCGTATCTATCAGCAAAATCTGCGACAACCAATGCTACATCCGGCTTAAGGTCTGAAAAGTATCGGGCATAAAGTTCCACATAAGTGTGAATAGAACCAATTTTAATTTTTCTTTCACTTACAAGTTTATACAATCTTTTCGCCTGAGGACCACTGAAAGCAAAATCCAGTTTTGACGCAATACCCTTTTCAAATATATCCAGATGTTCTGGTAAAACTACTGCTGACTGAATAATATGAATGTTCCTCACTTTTGATGGAGATACATCACACAGTGCTTTTGCAAGAAAATCTGCCTGTTTCTGATTACATCCTTCAATACAGACTTTGTTTCCCGGCCGGATCGCTTCCTCTAAAAAGGAGATGATGTTCCTCTTTTCAACAATTTTTGATGATGAAATTGTAAACTTCTTTAATTTCTTGATTTTTTTATTTTTCATTTTCAAAATTTTACAATATTTGAGATTCCATATCAACATTTACAAAAATTTTGTATCATATAAAACATGAAAGAGGTTTATTTTCATGTTGGACTTGGAAAAACGGGCTCAAAGTATCTCCAATTTGTGTTTTTCCCAAAATTAAAAGGAATATATTATATTCACTTCTCAAAATATAAAAAAAGTAAAGAAATAATAAAGCGGAAAAATTTTAAAAAATTTCTTGTATCAAGAGAATTTGACAGACAGTTTGAAGACGAAATCAATTGGTTTTCAAAAGATTTTCCAGATGCAAAACCAATAATGGTTTTAAGAAGACATGACTCATGGATTCTTTCACAGTTTAAAAGATTTATTAAAAATGGTTATAG
>QMOP01000072.1 GCA_003650255.1 Caldisericota bacterium | reverse complement strand
TGAAGAGGATGGTCTTTCAAAGGATTACTTTATAGCACTTGATATAGCGGATCTTGCAGAGGTTGGAAAGACAATAGGGATTAAGTTTGAATTACCTGCAACATATTATTTCTTTGTAAGTGGAGTTGATACTGTAAGTAATACAAACCTTCCATTTACAACAATCTCAGCAGAAATCCAGGAGTATGCAGATGTTGTTACAGTTTCCGCCTACAGGGATGCTAAAGGAGAAGGAGTAATTCCGAATGAAGTTGTTCAGGGACAACACAATATTTTAGTTGAACAGATTTCACTTACAACAAAGACACCAGAAGTAGGAGATCCAGAGGCAGAGGCTCAGTGGACAGGAGTAAGGGTATCACTTAATGGAACATGTCCAGATGAGTATATAACAGGAATAAGGGTTTATAGAGATATTGATGGAGATGAAAGATTCAGTATTGATAAAGATCTCCTTATTGGAGACGCTGATACATTTACATCGGGTGCAGCAAATATACTATTCAAGAATGTTCAGGTTGTTGATGCTGATATTTACTCTGCATATACAATAGGAAAGACCTATATGAACTGGGAGGAGAATGAGTATGTGGGCTATCAGATCGAGATTACTGGTGGAAAAGGAGCAGGACAGAAAAGAACAATAGTTGCAAACACAAATGATACATTCTATGTATCTCCTGCCTGGGATATTGTTCCTGACCGAACAAGTGATTTCAGAATTTACACAATTCAGACAATTGGAACTGTTGCAAAGACATACTTTATTGTGTATGACTTAAGTATCAATGCTCCACCACTTGCAACAATTGGAAGTAAGTTTGCATCACCTTCATACTTCTTTATATCTCAGCCAAATGTATGTAGACTTGAAAAAGATACTCCTATTGAAAGTAAGACAGCAACAATAAGACCAATGAAAGTTTACTTTACAGCAATTGATACAGCTTCACCTTCTGCAATTCAGACAGAGGCAAATGTTCCGATGATATCCTTTAATATTTCAGTCCATCCAGATACAATAGAGAGTGTTGCAGGTGGTCCGGAACTTCAGGGAATAAAACTTGCTCTCACATATTCAGGTGCACCAGGAAAACAGCCATCTGATTTTGATAAGGATGTTTATAGAATCAAGGTTTATATTGATGCAAATGGGAATAGAAGTTTTGACAGAGTATGGAATCCATCCACACTTAATTATGAAGTAATAGGAGATTCCCTTGTTTCAAGTGGAAATGATACGTTTTCAGGCAATGTTGCCGAAGTTTATTTTACAGAGCCAGTGAAACTTACAGAAGAGGTTAAGACATTCTTCATCTGTGTTGATATTGCTCAGGATGCTGGAGTTGATGATGAGATTGGAATAAGAATTGGACATGGAACAAATGACTGGATATTTATAAATCCGCCAGAAAGAGTTATTGAAGAGGGGGGATTTCCAATTGAGTCATCTCTTGTACTTATAAAGAGTATGTATCAGCCGAAGAAACCAGAAGTGGAGATACCAAATATCTGGGTAGCATCTCAGGAGGAGGTATATGCAAGATGGAAGACAGAGGCAAGAGGAGGTGTATCTGGTAGTAAGTATGCAGTTGGAATAGAACCAGGTTCAATTTCAAATCTCACTTGGCGCTTGGTGACAGATTATGAACTTGAGGGAACAACAGTTTATAAGTTTGAAGCGACCGCAAAAGTTGAGGTGACGTTACAGGAGAACAATGTTTATTATTTCTCTGCCAAAGCAATTTCTGCTGTCACAAGTGAGGAGAGTGAAGTTGGTGCAGCAAGATTTTTTGTAGATGTAACAGCACCTTCAAAACCTGGAAAACCAACTCTGAGTTTGAAAGAAGGAGAGGTTGGAGATACTTACTGGGTGAAATGGTCTCCTTCAAGGGATAGGTTTATTGACAACAAAGGTAAGGATCATCTCTGTACAATGGGAGTAACACAGGAATTAATAAATACTTGGGAGGCAAATAACTGGAGTTATGAGGCGGATAATGAGGGAATAATAACCTTAAAAACACAGGATGGAACAACTATAGGAACATTTACAGGTTATTATGTTGATGAAAATGGAGATGTTAAATATGTTTTGATAAGTGGGGTTAGATATTATGAACTTCAGGAAAGAGCGGATACATCTCCAAGATGGCATACAATTAGTTCAAAAATTTCTGGAGAGGCTCAGACATTTGAGGTGTCTCCAAAGATTACAGAATATGAGGATGGAACAAAGAGGCCACTTAATGCGCACTTCTACTATTACAGAATAAGATCAATTGATAGGGCAGGAAATAAATCAGAATGGAGTGATATTTCACAGATGGCTCTTGCTGAGGTTCCATCAGAAATTGTATCTGAGGTCAGCATTTATCCAAATCCTGTTGATGCAACAAAGAAAGATGAGGTTACGATAACATATCTCTTAAAATATGATTCAGATGTAACAATTACAATTTATGACCTTTTTGGAAATCTTGTTAAGGAGTTTCATTTTGGAAGAGGAGAGGACAGGTCATTTGGTTATATAACACTTCCAGATGGAACAACTTTTGAAAGAAGAGGCGGAGGAAGGAAAGGAGTAAATGATATTGTGTGGGATTTAAGAACAGATTTTGGACTCAAAGTTGCAAAAGGTGGATATATTTTGAGAATGGTCGTAAAATCTCCTGAAGGAACATCCCAAGTTATAAAGAAAATAGGAGTAATAAGGTAAAATTCTATTTACAAATCAAAGAAATCTTTATAAATTTAAAGAGTATGGAAGGAATGGAAAGAATAAAAAATATTGTTGAGGAAGTTTGTAGGGAAAACGGAGTGGACCTTGTTGAGATAAGGTTTACTCATATCCCCGGAAGGAGCAGGCTCGAGATATTTATTGATAAACTTGGTGGTGTTGATGTTGAGGAGTGTAAAAGGGTAAGTGAAAAAGTGGAGTTTTATCTTGATCTTGAGCCAGATTTAATAAAGGGAAGATACTTTTTAATTGTTTCCTCTCCTGGAGTTGATAGACCGCTTAAAACAAGGAAAGATTTTATGAGGAAGCAAGGATTGGAAATAGATCTTTTTTTGAAGGATGGTTCTATAATCACAGGAAAAATAAAAGGAGTTGATAAGGATTTTCTTTATCTTCAGAAGGAAGGAAGTATAAAAAAAGTAAAGTTAAATGAAATAAAAGAGGGTAAACAAAGGGTTTCAATATGAGGGATAAAGAATTTTTTGCTGCATTGGAACAGATTGAATATGAGAAAGGAATACCAAAGAATGAGCTTATTGAGCTTATTGCTTCAAGTGTTGTTTCAGCATTAAAAAAATATCATGGTAAAGCAAGTGAATATGAGGTTGAAGTTGATACAAAAAATGCGGTAATAAGAGCATTTGCGAAAAAGATTGTAAGGGATACAGTTGAAAATCCTAAAAGAGAAATTTCAAAAGAGGAGGCAAAGAAAATTGTGGAAAATATTTCAATTGGTGATGAGATAAGAATTCCAATTGATACCGAAGAGATAGCAAGGGTTTCTGCTCAAACAGCAAAAAAGGTTATTCAACAGAAAATAAAAGAGGTAGAACTTGAAAGGCTTTTTCAAGAGTTTAAAAAGAAAGAAGGTGAGGTTATTGTAAGTGAGGTGTATAGAGTAAAAGATAAGAATGTATATTTTTTGATTGATGGGAAAGTTGAAGCAATCCTTCCTCCAAGAGAGCAGATTTCAAAAGATAGGTATGAAATAGGAAATATATTCAAACTTTATGTTGTTAAGGTTGAAAAAAGGGACAATAGAGATATAAAGGTTGTTGTTTCAAGGACGCATCCTGAACTTGTTAGAAAACTTTTTTATCAGGAGGTTCCAGAGGTTAAGGAAGGTATTGTTGAGATAAAGCATATAGCGAGGGAGCCAGGTGTAAGATGTAAGATGAGTGTTTTAAGTCACAATCAAAAGGTTGATCCGATCGGTGCATGTGTTGGAGTAAAGGGATCAAGGGTTCAAGTTGTAAGTGATGCTTTAAGTGGAGAGAGGATTGATCTTGTTCTTTACTCAGATGATCCTGAGGAATATATTAAAAATGCCTTAAGTCCTGCAGAGATTGATGAGGTTTTACTTGATGAAGAAAAGAAGGAAGCATTTGTTACTGTAAAGAAAGAGCAATTATCCCTTGCAATTGGAAAAGGAGGAATTAATGTTAAACTTGCAGCAAAACTTACTTCCTGGCATATAGATATAAAAAGTTTTGAGGAAAGGAAAATGGAAAATGAACTTGTTGAATTTCTTGAAAATAAAATTTCAGGGATAAAAAATGTTATAAGGGAAAAAGGATTAAGAGGGAAATTGATGGAGTTAAAGGAAGAGGAATGGAAGGAGTTGGTTGGAGAGGATAAAGTAGAGGAAATTTTGAAAAAGATAGAGGAGTTAAAGGAGAATTATGGCAAAGATTAGGGTTTATCAACTTGCAAAGGAACTTGGAGTAGCAAGCAAGGACCTTCTTATAAGATTGCATGAACTCGGGTATACTCACCTTAAAACTGCTTCCTCCGGTCTTACAGAAGAAGAGGTTGAAAAAATAAAAGCAATATTTTTTGGTGAAGAGGAGGAAAAAGAAGAAGAGGTAAAGGTTGAAGAAGAGAAAGTTGAGGAGAAGGAAGTAAAAGAGGAGAGAAAAGAAGAAAAAGAAGAGATAAAAAGGCCTGTAATAGAAATAGATGAGACAGTTACTGTAAGGGAACTTGCTGAGAAATTAAATGTGAAGGCCTCTGAACTTATAAAGTATCTTCTTTCCCAAGGGATAGTTGCAACACTTAATCAGCGTCTTGATATTGATACAGCAACACTTGTTGCTCATGAAATGGGATATGAAGTAAAATTAAAACAGATTTTTGAAGAGATCGAGGAAAAGATAAAACCTGAGAATCTTGTTCCAAGACCTCCTATTGTAACTGTTATGGGACATGTTGACCATGGAAAAACAACATTACTTGATACAATAAGAGAGACAAATGTAGCAGAAAAGGAAGCCGGAGCAATGACTCAACACATAGGAGCTTATCAGATTGAGTTTAGAGGACATAAAATAACATTTATTGATACTCCGGGTCATGAGCTTTTTACTGCAATGAGAGCAAGAGGAGCACAGGTTACTGATATTGTTGTTCTTGTTGTTGCTGCAGATGATGGGGTTATGCCCCAGACAGTTGAGGCAATAAATCATGCAAGGGCAGCAAATGTTCCTATAATTGTTGCAATAAATAAAATTGATTTGCCTCAGGCAAATGTTTCAAGAGTAAAACAGCAACTTTCAGAATACAATTTAATACCTGAAGAATGGGGTGGAGATACAATATTTGTTGAAATATCTGCTAAAAAGAATATTGGAATTGATGAACTTCTTGAGTTGATAATTTTAAAGGCAGAAACGATGGAGTTAAAAGCAGACCCGAATATTCCTGCAAGTGGGGTTGTGATTGAATCAAAACTTGATCCAAGGAAAGGGGCTTTAGGAACTGTGCTTGTAAAGCAGGGGAGATTAAAAATAGGAGATGCCTTTGTTTCAGGTATAACAGGAGGAAAAGTTAGAAATATGTTTGATGAGTGGGGGAAAAGGGTTGAGGTTGCAAACCCCTCTCAGCCAGTTGAGATTCTTGGTTTTATTTCACCTCCTCAACTTGGAGATACATTCTATGTTGTGGAAGATGAGAGAAAAATGAGGAAGATAGTTGAGATAAGGAGAGAGGAATTTGAAAGGAAAAAGAGGGAGGGAATAAAAAGAATTTCTCTTGAATCAATTTATAAAGAGGGAGTTAAAATTCTTCCACTTGTGATAAAGGCGGATGTGCTTGGTTCTTTGGAAGCAATAAAGGATGGGATTGAAAGAATTGAACATCCGGAGATTTCACTAAAAATTATTCATCAGGGAGTGGGTCCTATTACAGAGAGTGATGTGATTCTGGCAAGTGCAAGTAATGCAATTATAATAGGTTATAATGTAAGACCTGATGAGAAGGCTAGTAAATTGAGTAAGGAGGAAGGGGTTGAGATAAGATTGTACAATATAATTTTTCATCTTGTTGAGGATGTGAAGAAAGCACTCGAAGGACTTTTGACCCCTATTAAAAGGGAGGAGGTTCTGGGAAAGGCAATTGTTAAAAAGGTATTTAGAATTTCAAAAATTGGAAATGTTGCTGGATGTGAAGTAAAAGAAGGTAAGGTTGTTAAAGGAGTGAATGCAAGGATTATAAGAGATGGAATAGTTGTTGGTGATGCAAAAATTTCATCTTTGAAAAGATTTAAGAGTGATGTTGAAGAGGTTGAGACGGGTTTTGAGTGTGGAATTGGATTTGAAAATTTTAAAGATGTAAAGGAGGGTGATTTAATTGAGGCATATAAAGTTACTGAAGAGAAAAAGAGGCTGGAATGAGATATTTCAGAAAGGAAAGGTTTGAGGAGATTTTTAAAAGGGCAATATCAGAGATTCTTCAAAAAGAACTTGATTTTTTTAAAACAGGTCTTGTTACAATAACAAAGGTTGATATTTCTAAAGATTTGAAGAACTGTAAGATTTATTTCAGTGCATACGATGATTCAAAACTTGATTATGTGAAAGATTATTTTAAGAAAAACAGAAGATATCTTAAAGGACTTCTTGCAAGAAAGGTTTATAT